>NZ_JBJGYI010000012.1:0-119036 GCF_054049915.1 Geodermatophilus sp. SYSU D00766 | reverse complement strand
GACCTCCGGTGTCGTGGCAGTGGTCGCCTTCAGCAGCTCCACTCCACGCCCGGAGGTCCTCCCTCACAAGATCCGTCAACTAGATCCCGTGGTCACACGCTCCCGACCAACGTTTCCGGTCAGTACAGCTAGACCAGCCGGGGTCTCATGATGGCGCATCTTCGCTGGTGAGACGCCTGGCGCGGCTGGGCTGGACCCGCATCGGTTCGCCCGGCATCTTCGGGTAGTCCGGCGGATAGGGCAGGTCGCCGAGGCCCTGGTCGGAGGCCTGGCGCTCGGCCAGCTCCAGCAGCGGCTCGATGCCGTAGGCGTGTCCGGCCAGGCCGGCGTGCTTGTCGCCGACGGCGCGGAACCGCTCGGGCATCGTCAGCACGGTGAAGTCGGTGGGGTGGACGTCGGGGAGCTCGTCCCAGTCCAGCGGGGCGCTCACCGGTGCGTGCGGTTTGGGCCGGATGGAGTAGGCCGAGGCGATCGTGCGGTCCCGGGCCATCTGGTTGTAGTCGATGAAGATCTTCTCGCCGCGCTCCTCCTTCCACCACGACATCGTCACGCGGTCGGGCAGGCGCCGTTCCAGCTCGCGGCCGAAGGCGATGACCGCCCGGCGCACGTCGGTGAACGTCCAGCGCGGCTGGATGGGCACGTACACGTGCACCCCCCGCCCGCCGGAGGTCTTCGGCCAGCCCTCCATGCCGAGCTCGTGCAGCAGCTCGCGCACGTGCGGGGCCACCCACACCGCGTCGGCGAAGTCGGTGCCCGGCTGCGGGTCGAGGTCGATGCGGATCTGGTTCGGCGACTCGACGTCGGTCTTGTCCACCGGCCACGGGTGGAAGGTGAGCGTCCCGAGGTTGGCGCACCAGGCGACGACGGCGACCGAGTCCGGCGCGATCTCGTCGGCGGTCCGCCCGCTGGGGAAGGTGATGTGCGCGGTCGGCACCCACTCGGGCGCGTTCTTGGGCACCCGCTTCTGGTAGAAGGCGTCGCCGGTGTTGTCCACCCGGGTCGAGAGCCGGGCGCCCTCGAACACCCCGCCGGGCCAGCGCTCGAGCGTCGTCGGCCGGTCCCGCAGCGCGAACAGGATCCCCTCGCCGACGGCGACGAAGTACTCGACGACGTCGATCTTGCGGATGCCGCGCTCGGCGAAGTACGGCTTCTCCGGGTTGGAGACGCGCACCTCGTGCCCGTCGACGGTCAGGACCACCGCGTCTCTACTGCTGGCCACCCGTCAGCTCCTCGGGTCGGGGGTCAGGCCGGGCACGTGAGCCCGTCCTGCGGTGCGGTGAGGTCGACGAGGTAGGCGTTCACCGCGTCGGTGACGCACGGCGTCTTGGGGTAGGCGGTGTGGCCCTGGCCCTGCCAGGTGAGCAGCACGCCGGCGGTGAGGTCCTCGGCCATGTCCTCCGCACCCGGCAGCGGCGTCACGGGGTCGCCGCTGTTGCCGACGACGAGGATCGGCGCGCTGCCCTCGGCGTCGCGCTCGGGCAGGGGCGTGCGCGGGGCCTCCCACGCCGAGCAGGTGTAGAGGCCCGAGGCCGCACCGGCGCCGAAGAGCGGGTAGCGGGTGGCCCAGTCCTGCGCGAGCGCCAGCACCTGCTCCCGCGAGTACGTCTCGTCCTCGGGGGTGTCGGCGCAGTTGATGGCGATGCTGGCGTCGGTCTGGTTGGTGTAGGCGCCGTCGGAGAGCCGGCCGGTGTAGCGGTCGGCCAGGGAGAACAGCCCCGCGGCGTCGCCGTTGTTCCGTGCGGTGGCCAGCGACTGCGACAGCTGCGGCCACGAGCCGGGGTCGTACATCGCCGCCAGCACCGCCGTCAGGACCACCCCGGGCGTCGCCGTGCGGTCCCCGCCCGCGGAGCTGGGGATCGGCGCGCCGGCGGCCTGGGCGAGCAGGTCCTCGAGGAAGCGGCGCGGGTCGGGGCCGAGCGGGCAGCCGGAGACCAGGCCGGTGCAGTTGGCCGCGAACGCGTCGAAGGAGGCCTCCAGCCCGGCGGCCTGCGACTCGACCCGGGTCTGCGCGTCGGCGTCGGGGTCGACGGCGGCGTCGAGCACCAGCGCCCGCACGTTCTCCGGGTACAGCTCGGCGTAGGTGCTGCCCAGCGTCGTGCCGTAGGAGTAGCCGAGGTAGCTCAGCTGCTCGTCGCCGAGGGACTGCCGCACCAGGTCCATGTCCCGGGCGGTGTCGACGGTGTTGAAGGTGCCCAGCGCGTCGCCGTACTCGTCGACGCAGGCCTCGGCGACCTCGTCGGTGAGCGCCAGGACCTCGTCCATCTGCTCCTGCGTGGTCGGGCGCGGCTCGGCGGCGGTGAGCCGGTCCTTCAGCTCGGCCGGGATGCACTCCACCGGCGTGGACAGCCCGACCCCGCGCGGGTCGACGCCGACGAGGTCGAAGCGGCGCAGCACGTCCTCGGGCATCGACAGCGCCAGGCTCAGCGCCGCGTCGGCCCCCGAGCCGCCGGGACCGCCGGGGTTGACCAGCAGGGACCCGATCCGGTCGGTCTGCCCGGCGAGCCGGGCGCGGACGAGGAACAGCGGCAGCGTGGCGCCGTCGGCCTCGTCGTGGTCGATGGGGACCTCGGTGCGGCCGCACTCGAAGAGCAGGTCGCGCTCGCTGCCGGGGGTACCGGCGATCAGCTGGGAGATCTGCGCGTCGCAGTCGGTCCAGGTGATCGGCGCGGCCTCGGCCTCCGTCGTCGACCCCGCCGACGACGACGCGGCGGCCGACGACGACGGGGCCTCGCCGGCCGACTCCGAGAACGAGCTGCAGCCGGTGACCGCCAGGAGCAGTCCGGTCGAGGCGGCGAGCAGGCCGCGGCGCAGACGCATGATCACCACCGTAGGAGGCCGGTGCCACCCGCGCAGACGGCGGTCATCCGGCGAAGACCTCCGCGAGGTCGTAGCGGACCGGCACCTCGAGCTGGTCGTAGGTGCAGCTCTCCGGGGTGCGGTCGGGCCGCCAGCGCAGGAACTGGCCGGTGTGCCGCAGCCGCCGGCCCTCCAGCTGGTCGTACTTGACCTCCACGACCAGCTCGGGCCGCAGCGGCACCCAGGACAGGTCCTTCTTCGCGTTCCACCGGCTCTGCGCCCCGGGCATCCGGTGCTCGCCGTTCTCCTGCAGCTCGGCGTTCGCCCAGTCCTGCCAGGGGTGCCCGTCGAGCGCGTCGGCGCGGTAGGGCGCCAGCTCCTCGACCAGCTCCGCCCGCCGCGCCATGGGGAAGGAGGCGGCCACGCCGACGTGCTGCAGACCGCCGTCGTCGTAGAGGCCCAGCAGCAGCGACCCCACCACCGCCCCGCTCTTGTGCCAGCGGAAGCCGGCGACCACGCAGTCGGCGGTGCGCACGTGCTTGACCTTGGTCATGAGCCGCTGGTCGGGGCCGTAGGGCAGGTCGGGGGCCTTGGCGACGACGCCGTCGAGCCCGGCGCCCTCGAACTCCTCGAACCAGCGCTGCGCGGTGGCGGCGTCCTGGGTCACCGCCGTCACGTGCACCCGCTCGTGGGTGCCGGTCAGCAGCTGCCGCAGCCGTGTCCGGCGCTCGGTGAACGGCGTCTCCATGAGCGACTCGTCGCCGACGGCGAGCAGGTCGAAGGCGACGAAGTGCGCCGGCGTCTGCTCGGCGAGCAGGTCCACCCGCGACTTCGCCGGGTGGATGCGCTGCAGCAGCGACTCGAAGTGCAGCCGGTCGCCCTGCGGCACGACGATCTCGCCGTCGACGACGCAGCGCTCGGGCAGCGCCTCCTTCACCGCGGCCACCACCTCGGGGAAGTAGCGGGTGAGCGGGCGCTCGTTGCGGCTGCCGAGCTCCACCTCGTCGCCGTCGCGGAAGACGATGCAGCGGAACCCGTCCCACTTGGGCTCGTAGAACAGCCCCTCGGCGGTGGGCAGCGTCGTCGTGGCCTTGGCCAGCATCGGCCTCACCGGCGGGAGAACGGGCAGGTCCATGCCGGCCAGTCAAGCAGCGGGGGCCGACGGCGCACACGCCGCCGTCGATCGAACGGGTGGCGCGCCGCGGGCTCCCGCGACCGGCCGCGGGTCACTAGCGTCCCCGGCGTGCGCCTGCTCGAGCGGGAGGAGCCGCTCGCCCTGCTCGCCACCGCCGCCCGCGCGGCGGCGGCCGGCCGGGGCGGCGTCGTCCTGGTGACCGGCGAGCCCGGCATCGGCAAGACCGCGCTCGTGGGCGGCCTGGCCGGCCGGCTGGCCGGGGTGCGCGTGCTCACCGGCCAGTGCGACGACCTGACCACCCCGCGGCCCTTCGGCGCGCTGCGCGACGTCGCCCGGGCCGTCGGCGGCCCGCTGGCCGAGGTGCTCGCCGACGGGTCCGCACCCGCCGCGGTGCACGACGGGCTGCTCGCCGAGCTGGCCGGGCCGGCGCCGACGGTGCTGGTGCTCGAGGACGTGCACTGGGCCGACGACGCCACGGTCGACGCCGTCCGCACGCTCGGCCGCCGGGTGCCCGCGCTGCCCGCCGTCCTGGTGCTGACCTACCGCGACGGCGAGCTCGACGGCGCCGCGCCGCTGCGCCGGGCGCTGGCCGCCCTGCCGCCGCGGGCGGTGACCCGGGTGCCGCTGGCGCCGCTGTCGCGGGCCGCGGTGGCCGAGCTCGTCGGTCCCGGCGCCGACCGCGTGCACGCGCTGACCGGCGGCAACCCGTTCCTGGTCACCGAGCTGGCCGCCGAGGGCACCGACGGGCTGCCGCCGTCGGTGCGCGACGCGGTCGCCGGCCGGGTGGCCGCGCTGGCGCCCGGCGCCCGGGCCCTGGTCGAGCTCGTCTCGGTGGTCCCCGCCCGCACCGGCACCGACGTGCTCGACGCGGCCCTGCCCGGGTGGGAGGCGGCGGCCGCCGAGCCCGAGCGGACGGGGCTGCTGCGCGTCGAGCCCGGCTCGGTCGCCTTCCGGCACGAGCTGGCGCGCACCGCCGTCGCCGGGACGCTGACCGCCGCCGACCGCCGGCGGCTGCACGCCACCGTGCTCGCCGCGCTGCAGCGGCTCGGCGCGGACCCGGCCGACCTGGTGCACCACGCCGAGGCCGCGGGCGAGGCGGCGGCGCTGGCCGCCGCCGCGCTCCCGGCCGCCCGCGGCGCGGCGGCCGCGGGGGCCAACCGGGAGGCCCTCGCCCACTACCGGCGGGCGCTGCCACTGGCCGGCTCGCTGCCGGGCGCCGAGCGCGCCGCCCTGTACGAGGAACTGGCGGTGGTCGCCTACCTCAACGGGCGGATCCCGGAGGCGCTGACGGCCGTCGACGCGGCGGCCGCGGCGCACCGGGCCACCGGGGACCACCGGGGGCTGGGCCGCTGCGCGCGGGTGCGGTCGCGGCTGCTCTGGTACGCGGGGGACGGCGCGGCCGCCGAGCGGGAGGCCCGGGCCGCGGTCGCGCTGCTCGAGCCGCTGGGCGAGTCCGCCGAGCTCGCCCGCGCGTGCAGCGTGATCGGTCAGCTGGCGATGCTGGCCGGCCGGTCGGAGGAGGCGCTGACGTGGTCGGCGCGCGCGGCGGACATGGCGCTGCGGGCCGGCGACCGGGCCACCCACGCGCACGCGCTGGTCAACACCGGCAAGGTCCGGGCCACCCGCGACCCCGACGACACCGCGACCATCGAGCAGGCGTTCGCGGCCGCCGACGGCGCCGGCGACCCGCACGAGGCGGTGCGCGCGCTGGTCTGCCGGGCGTGGTCGGAGCTGCTGTGGGTGCGGCCCGGGCCGGCGCGGCGGACGGCGGAGCGGGCCCTGGCCTACGCCGCCGAGCACGAGGTCGACGCGCTGCGCGAGTACACCGAGGTCACCCTCGCCTGGCTGCGGGCGCGGGAGGGGGACTGGGCCGGCGCCGAGCGCGTCGCCCGGGCGCAGCTCGAGCGCGGCGTGACGGTCAACCAGATCCTGGCCAAGACCGTGCTCGCCGAGGTCGCCGTCCGCCGGGGGGACGACGACGCGGCCGCCCGCCTGGCCGACGTTGCCGCGCAGTCGTGGGCCACCGCCGAGATGCAGCGGATCGAGCCGGTGCTCGAGCTGCAGGTGGAGCACGCGCTGCTGCACGGGACCCCCATGCCGGTGGACCGGGTGCGGCAGGTCGACGCGCTCGCGCGGGCCACCGACTGGGCGGGGTGGGGCGGCGTCCGGATGGCCGCGTGGGCCGCGGTGGCCGGCTGCCCGGTGGAGTCCCGCGTGCGTGCCGCGCCGCCGCACCGGGCCGTGCTCGACGGCGACTGGCGGGCGGCGGCCGACGCGTTCGGCGCCGTCGGCTGGTCCTACGACCGGGCGCTGTGCCTGTCCGCGCTCGACGACCCCGCCGCGCTGGCCGAGGCCCTGGAGACCGCCCGCGCGCTCGGCGCGGCACCGCTGGCCGCACGGGTGACCCGGCGGCTCCGGGCGCTGGGGCTGCCCGTGCGGCACGGCCGCCGGGGGACCACCCGCGCGCACCCCGCCGGGCTGACCGCCCGGCAGGAGGAGGTCCTGCGGCTGCTCGCCGAGGGGCTCACCAACGCCGAGATCGCCACGCGCCTGGTCGTGTCCCCGCGGACGGCCGAGCACCACGTGACCGCGGTGCTCGGCCGGCTGGGGGTCCGCGGGCGGCGGGAGGCGATCCGGCGGGCGGGGGAGCTCGGGCTGCTCAACGGCTGAGCGTCAGTAGCTGAACGTGGTCGCGCCCTCGTCGCCGATCCAGTTCCACAGCGGGATGGTCCCGGCGAGCTCGGCGTTCTTGATCAGCTGCCCGGCGTCGAGCTGCTTGGCCTCGACGCAGATCGGGCAGACGAACCAGCGCCCGCCGGCGGCGGCGAAGCGCTCCATCAGCGAGGGCAGCGGCGGACAGCCGGCGCAGGCGGTGCCGACCGCGGTGCCCTCGAGCGCCAGCCGCACCGCCTCCTTGGCGGCGAACACGACCGTCTCCCGGCCGGTCTCGGCGGCGCCCACGGCCACCAGCATCGCGACGGTGACCTTCTCCGGGTCCTCGAGACCGGTGGCGAGACTGACGACGGCCTTGGTGCTCATGTGTCCTCCTGGCGGTGTCGGCCCGCTCCCTCGGCGGGCTCGGCCACGACGCTAGGGACGCGCTGACCTGCGGACATGGGGCGCCGACCCCCATGTGAGCGCCGCGGACCCCCACGCGAGACCCGCGGCGACGACGGCGGCCCGAGCGTGTGCGCCGGCGCCGCGAACGGGCCCCCGGACCGCGGCGCGGGCGCACACGCCGGCGACGACCGCGACGAGATGACCAGCTCAGTAGACTAGCCGGCATGACGGTGTCGGTCGGCGTGCACGAGGCGAAGACGCACCTGTCCCGGCTGCTCGAGCGGGTCGCGGCCGGTGAGGAGGTCGAGATCACCAACCGCGGGCGCGTGGTCGCCCGCCTGGTGGCCCCGGCGCGCCGGACTCCCAACTTCGGCTTCGACCGGGGCAACGTGTGGATCGCCGACGACTTCGACGAGCTGCCGGAGGACCTGCAGCGGGCCTTCGAGGGGAACGAGTGAGGGTCCTGCTCGACACCCACGTCCTCGTCTGGGCCGCCACGACCCCTGAGCGTCTCGGTGCCGCCACGGATCTGGTCGCCGGGGCCGAGCGCCGGCTGATCTCGGCAGTCTGCGTCTGGGAGCTGGCGATCAAGCAGGGCCTCGGCAAGCTGACCCTCGGGTCCGACGTCCGCACCTGGACGCGCCGGGTGGCCGCGGAGCTGGCGCTGGACCACCTGCCGGTCACCGCCGAGCACGCCGCCGCCGTCGAGCACCTCCCCGACCTGCACCGCGACCCCTTCGACCGGCTGCTGGTCGCCCAGGCCGTCGCCGAGGGTGCGGTGCTGCTGACCGCGGACACCCGCCTGGCCGGGTACGGGGGCGCCGTCCGCCTGGTCGGCTGAGCGGGCCGGCTACCGGTCGAGCGCGTAGCGGGTGAACAGGACGCCGTCCTCCTCGAGCACCTGCACCAGCCGGGGGCGGACGACGTCGCGCAGCGCCCGGTCGAGCAGCCGGGCCGGCCCGCCGACGAGGGCGGGGGAGACGGTGAGGTCGAGCTCGTCGACGACGCCCGCGTCCAGCGCCGCCGACAGCAGCGACGGTCCGCCCTCGCACACCAGCTGCTCGAGCCCGCGGTCGGCGAGCCGGTCCAGCGCCAGGGGCAGGTCGACGTCGTCGTCGCCGCAGACGAGCACGTCCACGCCGGTGCCGGCCAGGGCGGCGCGGCGGCCGGGGTCGGCGGCCGCGCAGGTCACCAGCACCGTGGAGGGGACGGCCAGCCGGTCGCCCGGCGCGAGCGACGCCCGCCGGGAGACGACGACGACCGGTGCGGTCTCCGGCCGGCCGAGCCCGGCGCGCAGCCGCCCCACCGCGGAGTCGGCGGCCACCGGCCGGTAGCCCTCGGCCGCGGCGGTGCCGTGCCCGACCAGCACGGCGTCGGCGAGCGCCCGCAGCACCCGGAACACCCGCCGGTCACCCGGGGACCCCAACCCCGCGCTGCGCCCGTCGACGGAGATCGCGCCGTCGAGGGAGACGACGAAGTCCACCCGCACCGACCGCCCCGGCGGCAGCCGGTAGGCCTCGGCGAGCGCGGCGTCGTCGTCGACCGGGTCGGCCCCGGGGAAGAGCCGGCGCATCAGGTCGTGAGCACGGCCGCGCTCTCGGCCGGCAGCCGCACCGTGTCGCCGCCCAGCGACGGCTCCTCGGCGGTGGCGAACAGCACGCCGGTGACGGGCCGGTCGAGGTCGACCTCCCGCGGCTCGCCCGACAGGTTGGCCACCACCCGCAGCCGGCCGCGGTGCACCACCAGCAGCCGGTCCTCGTCGTCCCAGCCGACCTCCACCGCCGTGAGGTCGGGGTCGACCAGCTCCGGCTGCGCCCGCCGCAGTGCCAGCAGTGCCCGGGTGGTCGCCAGCAGCGTGGCGTGCGGCTCCCGCTCGACCTCCGACCAGTCCAGCTTCGAGCGGGTGAAGGTCTCGGGGTCCTGCGGGTCGGGCACCTCGTCGGCGTCCCAGCCGTGCTCGGCGAACTCGCCCTTGCGCCCCTCGGCGGTCGCCCGCCCGATGTCCGGGTCGGTGTGGCTGGTGAAGAACTGCCACGGCGTCGCGGCGCCCCACTCCTCGCCCATGAACAGCATCGGGGTGAACGGGCTGGTGAGGACCAGGGTCGCGCCGACGGCGAGCAGGCCGGGGGACAGCGACGCCGACACCCGGTCGCCGATGGCGCGGTTGCCGATCTGGTCGTGGTCCTGCAGGTAGCCCAGGAACTTCCAGCCGGGCAGCCGGGCGGCGTCCACAGGCCGGCCGTGGGACCGGCGGCGGAAGCTCGACCACGTGCCGTCGTGGAAGTACGCGCCGGTCAGCGTCTTGGCCAGCCCGGCGAGGCCGGCCTCGGCGAAGTCGGCGTAGTAGCCCTGGCCCTCCCCGGTGAGCACCGCGTGCAGCGCGTGGTGGAAGTCGTCGCTCCACTGCGCGTGGATGCCGGTGCCGTTGGCCGCGCGCGGGGTGACCAGGCGGGGGTCGTTGAGGTCGCTCTCGGCGATCAGCGTGAGCGGCCGGCCGAGTGCCACCGACAGCCGGTCGACCTCCTGGGCCATCTCCTCGAGCACGTGCGTGGCCCGCTCGTCGACCAGCGCGTGGACGGCGTCGAGCCGCAGCCCGTCGACGTGCATGTCGCGCAGCCACATCAGCGCGTTGTCCAGGACGTAGCGGCGCACCTCGTCGGAGTCCGGCCCGGACAGGTTGATCGAGGAGCCCCAGGGGTTGGGGCCGCCCTCGCTGAAGACCGGCATGAACAGCGGCAGGTAGTTGCCCGACGGGCCGAGGTGGTTGTAGACGACGTCCTGGATCACGCCGAGGCCGCGCCGGTGGCAGGCGTCGACGAAGCGCTGGTAGGCCGCCGGCCCGCCGTAGCTCTCCTGCACCGTGTACCAGAGGACGCCGTCGTAGCCCCAGTTGTGGGTGCCGTCGAAGCCGTTGACCGGCAGCAGCTCGACGAAGTCGACGCCGAGGTCGACCAGGTGGTCCAGGCGCTCGACCGCCGCGTCGAGGGTGCCCTCCGGCGTGAACGTGCCGACGTGCATCTCGTAGACGACGCCGCCGGCCAGCGGGCGCCCGGTCCAGGCGCCGTCGCCCCACGGGTACGCCGCGGGGTCGAAGCGGCGGGACGGGCCGTGGACGCCGTCGGGCTGCCGGCGCGAGCGCGGGTCCGGGTACACCTTCTCGTCGTCGTCGCCGAGCAGGTAGCCGTAGTCGGCCTCCGGCGCGGCCTCGACCTCGGCGCGCCACCAGCCGCCGGCGTCGCGCCGCATGTCGTGCACGGCGCCGTCGACCTGCAGGCGCACCCGCTCCGGTACGGGCGCCCAGACGGCGAACTCGGCGGCGGGCATGCAGGGACCTCCTGGGGTGCTGGGGTGGGACCGGTGCTCAGTGCCCGGGCGGGCGCGGGCCAACCGTGGCCCCGGCGCGCCGCGCCGGGACCACGGCCGGCTCAGGCGCGGACGAGCAGCGCGACGGGCAGCCGGTCGAGCAGGCCGGCCAGCGGGACGCCGTCGGCGTCGGACACCACCCGGGCGCCGGTGAGGACGTCGCGCCAGGCCCCGGTGGGCAGGGCCACCGTGGTGTCCCCCCACCCGGTGGTGGCCAGCGCCACGGGCAGCCGGGTCGCGACCGTCACGGCGCCGCCCCGGTCGAACGCGACGACGTGCGGCGCGGCGCTGCCGCGGGCGGGCACCGGCGTGTAGCCGCCGAACAGCTCCGGGGAGTCCCGCCGCAGCCGCAGCGCCCGCGAGGTGACCAGCAGCTTGGCCGCGCCCGTGTCGTCGACCCCGGGCACCCAGCCGTCGTCGAGGCGGGCCAGCAGCCGCCGCCGCTCGTCGTAGTCGACCGGGCGGCGGTTGTCCGGGTCGACCAGCGAGCGGTCCTCCAGCTCGGTGCCCTGGTAGACGTCGGGAACGCCGGGCATCGTCAGCTGCACGAGCTTCTGCGCCAGCGCGTTGGACCGCCCGGCCGGCCCGATCCGGGCCACGAACGCCTCGATCTCGGCGGTGGTCGCCGGGTCGTCGTAGGCGGCGTCGACCATCGCGTGCAGCTGCGCCTCGAAGGCCTCGTCGACGTCGGTCCACGTCGTCGACAGCCCGGCCTCGCGGGCGGCCTTCTCGGCGTAGGCGTGCGCCCGCTCGCGCGACAGCGGCCACGCGCCGACCAGGTTCTGCCACACCAGGTGCGCCAGCGGCCGGTCGGGCAGCGGGTGCCGCGACAGCCAGCCGCGCACCAGGTCGGCCCACTCGGTGGGCACCTCGGCGAGGACGGCCAGCCGGGCGCGGGTGTCCTCGCTGCGCTTGGTGTCGTGGGTGGTCAGCGTGGTCATCGACCGCGGCTTGACCGCCAGCCGCCGCGCCTGCGCCTCGTGGAACTCCTCGACGGTGACGCCGAAGCGGGCGGGGTCGCCGCCGACCTCGTTGAGCACCACGAACCGGGCCCACCGGTAGTAGGCGCTGTCCTCCACGCCCTTGGCCATGACCGGGCCGCTGGTCTGCTCGAAGCGGGTGGCCGCCTCGGTGCCGGCCCGCGCCAGCACCGGGTGCAGCGCGTCGACCGCCGCCACCAGGTCGGGACGGCGGTCCCGGACGGCGGCCACCGCGGCGTCGAGGTGCTCGCGGCCGTCGGGCAGGTAGGTGCGGTAGACGGAGAAGGTGGCCAGCAGCTCGGCCAGCGCCTCCCGCTCGGTCGCCTCGTCGACGCCGGGCAGCTCGCCGATCACCCGCACCAGGCGGGCCACCTCCGAGCCGAGGCTGCCGTCGGTCACCTCGCGCTTGCAGTCGTGCACCAGCCGCGCGTAGTCGACCGGCCGGCCCGACAGCTCGGTGTCCAGCGCGGTCAGCGCCGCCTCGCCGGCCGTGTCGACCAGGACGTCGTCGACCTCGGCCAGCGCGTCGTAGCCGGTGGTGCCGTCGGTCCGCCAGCTCTCCGGCAGGTCCTCGCCGGGCTCGAGGATCTTCTCCACGACCGTCCACCGCCCGCCGGAGGCCTCGGCCAGCCGGTCGAGGTACCCCTTCGGGTCGGCGAGGCCGTCGGGGTGGTCGATCCGCAGCCCGTCGACGGCGCCCTGCTCGACCAGCCGCAGCACCAGCTCGTGGGTGGCGCGGAAGACCTCCGGGTCCTCCACCCGCAGCCCGGCGAGGGTGTTGATCGCGAAGAACCGCCGGTAGTTGAGGTCGGTGTCCGCCCGCCGCCAGTCGACCAGCTCGTAGTGCTGCCGGTCGTGCACCTCCTGCGGGCTGCCGCCCTCCGTCCCCGGCGCGATCGGGAAGCGGTTGTCGTAGTAGCGGAGCTCGCCGCCGACGACCTCGAGCTTCTCGACGTCGTCGGCCGACCCCAGCACCGGGATCCGGATGCGCCCGCCGCCGAAGTCCCAGTCGACGTCGAACGCCGACGCGTGGGCGCTCTCGCGGCCGTGCCGCAGCACGTCCCACCACCACGGGGCCTCGGCCGGGTCGGCCACGCCCATGTGGTTGGGCACCAGGTCGAGGACCAGGCCCAGCCCGTGCTCGTGCAGCGCGGCGACGAACCGGTCGAGGCCGGCCTGCCCGCCGCGCACCTCGTCGACGTGCGCGTGGTCGACGGTGTCGTAGCCGTGCGTGCTGCCCGCCGCCGCGCGAAGCAGCGGCGAGGAGTAGGCGTGGCTGACCCCGAGGTCGGCGAGGTAGCCGGCCACCGCCGCGGCGTCGTCGAGGGTGGAGTCGGCGGTCACCTGCAGCCGGTAGGTCGCCGTCGGGACGTCCCGGCGCCGGTCGGCGCCGAGCGGCTCGCCCGCGGTCACGACCGGCGGGGGGCGCTGAGCACGACCATCGAGCGGTCCTGCACGGTGATCGTCTCGCCCGGCTTGAGCTCGCGCGGCTCGACCTCGCCCACCTCGGCGGTGTCGAGGCGGACCGTCCACAGCCCGGCGTACTCCTCGGCCGGCACGGTGAACTCGATCGGCTCGTGCGAGCCGTTGAACGCCAGGTAGAAGTGGTCGTCGACGACGTCCTCACCGCGCTCGTCGGTGGACCGGATGCCGTGCCCGTTGAGGTACATCGCGATCGACTTCGCGAAGCCGGCGTCCCAGTCGTCCTCGGTCATGAGGTCACCGGCCGGCGTGAGCCAGGCGATGTCCTGCACCGGGGCGCCGGCCTGGCGGCGCACCGGCCGGCCGTGGAAGAAGCGGCGACGGCGGAAGGTCGGGTGCTCAGCGCGGAGCCGGGTGACCAGCTTGGTGAACTCCAGCAGCCCCTCGTCGACCTCGTCCCAGTGGATCCAGGTCAGCGGGGAGTCCTGGCAGTAGCCGTTGTTGTTGCCGCGTTGGGTGCGGCCGAGCTCGTCGCCGTGCAGCAGCATCGGCACGCCCTGGCTGAGCATCAGCGTGGCCAGGAAGTTGCGCCGCTGCCGGGCGCGCAGGGTGAGCACCTTCTTGTCGACGGTGTCGCCCTCGACCCCGCAGTTCCAGCTGCGGTTGTGGCTCTCGCCGTCGTTGTTGCCCTCGCCGTTGGCCTCGTTGTGCTTCTCGTTGTAGGAGACCAGGTCGGTGAGGGTGAACCCGTCGTGCGCGGTGACGAAGTTGATGCTCGCCATCGGCCGGCGGCCGGAGTGCTGGTAGAGGTCGGAGGACCCGGTGATCCGGCTGGCGAACTCGCCGACCGTGGCGTCCTCGCCGCGCCAGAAGTCGCGGACGGTGTCGCGGTACTTGCCGTTCCACTCCGTCCAGAGCGCGGGGAAGTTGCCCACCTGGTAACCGCCCTCGCCGACGTCCCACGGCTCGGCGATCAGCTTCACCTGGCTGACCACCGGGTCCTGGTGCACCAGGTCGAAGAACGCCGAGAGCCGGTCGACGTCGTGCAGCTCGCGGGCCAGCGCCGAGGCCAGGTCGAAGCGGAACCCGTCGACGTGCATCTCGGTGACCCAGTACCGCAGCGAGTCCATGATCAGCTGCAGCGCCTGGGGGGTGCGGGCGTTGAGCGTGTTCCCGGTGCCGGTGTAGTCCATGTAGTACTGCGGGTCGTCCTCGACCAGCCGGTAGTACGCGCGGTTGTCGATGCCCTTGAACGACAGCGTGGGGCCCAGGTGGTTGCCCTCGGCGGTGTGGTTGTAGACCACGTCGAGGATCACCTCGATGCCCGCCTCGTGCAGGGTGCGGACCATCCCCTTGAACTCCTGCACCTGCATGCCGTTGTCGGTGTTGCTGGCGTACTCGTTGTGCGGCGCGAAGAAGCCGATCGTGTTGTAGCCCCAGTAGTTGCGCAGGCCCTTCTGCAGCAGCGTGTCGTCCTGGACGAACTGGTGCACCGGCATGAGCTCGATGGCGGTGACGCCGAGGCCCTGCAGGTGGGAGACGACGGCGGGGTGCGCGATGCCGGCGTAGGTGCCGCGCAGCTCCTCGGGCACGTCGGGGTGCGTCATCGTCAGGCCCTTGACGTGGGCCTCGTAGATGACGGTCTTGTGGTAGGGCGTCCTCGGGGGGCGGTCGACACCCCAGTCGAAGTAGGGGTTGACGACGACGGACTTCGGCATGTGCGCCGCGGAGTCCTCGTCGTTGCGCTCGCCGCTGTCGAAGTCGTAGCCGAACACCGACGGGTCCCACTCGATCTGGCCGTCGATGGCCTTGGCGTAGGGGTCCAGCAGCAGCTTGGTGGGGTTGCAGCGCTGTCCCTGCTGCGGGTCGTACGGGCCGTGGATGCGGTAGCCGTAGCGCTGCCCGGGCTGGATGCCGGGCAGGAAGGCGTGCCAGACGTAGCCGTCCATCTCGGGCAGCCGGATGCGGGTCTCGGTGCCGTCGTCGTCGAAGAGGCACAGCTCGACCTTCTCGGCGACCTCGCTGAAGATCGCGAAGTTGGTGCCCGTGCCGTCGAACGTGGCTCCGAGGGGATAGGCCGTGCCGGGCCACACCTGGTTCATGGACGTGTTTCCTCCTGCGTGGGCGCCCCCGCGGGGGTCACGGGGCGCGACGGCCCCCCGCCGCGGCCGTCGGCAGGGGGTCTGGGCACACGGTGCCCGCGGGTCCCTTGCCCGATCCGGACGGGTCCACACCTGACGCGGCGCACGTCACGCCCCGGCCGCTGCCGTCCGGGGACGACGACGCCCCCCGGGCCGGGGCCGCGGGGGGCGTCGTGCGCAGGTCCGGCGGTGCCGTCGGAGGCCCTGGCCGGGGGAGCGCTGCCCGGGTCCGACCTCGCCCGGTGTCCGGGTGGCACTGGTCCCTGGCGGGGCGCGCTCCTGCGGGGCGTCACGCTAGCGGGCCCGCCGCACCGGCACGAGCACCGAGGCCGCTCCCGGTCAACCCGGCACGTCCCGTCCGTCCCGCCCGTCGCGGCGGGCCGCCCGGATCACACCGGTTTCTGTCGCCGGTCGGTCGTACCGTCGTCCTCGTGCGCGCGACCACCGACATCCGGCCCACCCAGGGGCGCTTCCGCGTCGTCAGCGAGTTCCAGCCCTCGGGTGACCAGCCCGCCGCGATCGAGGCCCTCGCCCGGCGGGTGGAGGCCGGCGAGACGGACTCCGTGCTCCTCGGCGCCACCGGTACCGGCAAGTCGGCCACCACGGCCTGGCTCGTCGAGCAGGTGCAGCGCCCCACCCTGGTGATGGCGCCGAACAAGACCCTCGCCGCGCAGCTGGCCAACGAGTTCCGCGAGCTGCTGCCGGACAACGCCGTCGAGTACTTCGTCTCCTACTACGACTACTACCAGCCCGAGGCCTACGTCCCGCAGACCGACACCTACATCGAGAAGGACTCCTCGGTCAACGACGAGGTCGAGCGGCTGCGGCACTCGGCCACCCAGGCGCTGCTCACCCGGCGCGACGTCGTCGTCGTCGCCACGGTCTCCTGCATCTACGGCCTGGGCACCCCGCAGGAGTACGTCGACCGGGCGCTGCGGATCTCGGTGGGGGAGGAGCGCGAGCGCGACGAGCTGCTGCGCACGCTGGTCGAGGAGCAGTACACCCGCAACGACCTGTCCTTCACCCGCGGCACGTTCCGGGTGCGCGGCGACACGATCGAGGTCTTCCCGGTCTACGAGGAGCTCGCCGTCCGGATCGAGATGTTCGGCGACGAGGTCGAGCGGCTCTACTACCTGCACCCGCTCACCGGCGAGGTGGTCCGCGAGGTCGAGGAGCTGTTCGTCTTCCCGGCCACCCACTACGTCGCCGGTCCCCAGCGCATGGAGCGCGCCATCGCCTCCATCGAGGCCGAGCTCGAGCAGCGGCTGGCCGAGCTCGAGCGGCAGGGCAAGCTGCTGGAGGCCCAGCGGCTGCGCATGCGCACCACCTACGACATCGAGATGATGCGCCAGGTCGGCTTCTGCTCCGGCATCGAGAACTACTCGCGGCACATCGACGGCCGCGCGCCGGGCAGCGCCGGCGCGTGTCTCATCGACTACTTCCCCGACGACTTCCTGCTCGTCATCGACGAGTCGCACGTCACCGTCCCGCAGATCGGCGGCATGTACGAGGGCGACATGAGCCGCAAGCGGACGCTGGTCGAGCACGGCTTCCGGCTGCCCTCGGCGATGGACAACCGCCCGCTGAAGTGGGAGGAGTTCACCGACCGGATCGGCCAGACGGTGTACCTGTCGGCGACGCCGGGGCCCTACGAGCTGGGCCGGGTGCAGGGCGACGTCGTCGAGCAGGTCATCCGGCCGACCGGGCTGGTCGACCCGGAGGTCGTGGTCAAGCCCACCAAGGGCCAGATCGACGACCTGGTGCACGAGATCCGGGTGCGCACCGAGAAGGACGAGCGGGTCCTGGTCACCACGCTGACCAAGAAGATGGCCGAGGACCTCACCGACTACCTGCTCGAGCTCGGCATCAAGGTGCGCTACCTGCACTCCGAGGTCGACACCCTGCGCCGGGTGGAGCTGCTGCGCGAGCTGCGGCAGGGCGAGTACGACGTCCTGGTCGGCATCAACCTGCTGCGCGAGGGCCTCGACCTGCCCGAGGTGTCGCTGGTGGCCATCCTCGACGCCGACAAGGAGGGCTTCCTGCGCTCGGGCACCTCGCTGATCCAGACGATCGGCCGCGCGGCCCGCAACGTGTCGGGGCAGGTGCACATGTACGCCGACACCGTGACGCCGTCGATGGCCCTGGCGATCGAGGAGACCAACCGGCGCCGCGAGAAGCAGATCGCCTACAACCAGGAGCGCGGCATCGACCCGCAGCCCCTCCGGAAGAAGATCGTCGACATCCTCGACGGCATCTACCGCGAGGCCGAGGACGGCGGCGCGGAACTGGTCGGGGGCTCGGGCCGGCAGCAGTCCCGCGGCAAGGCGCCGGTGCCCGGCCTGTCGTCGAAGACCAAGGGCAAGGCCGGGGCGATCGACGTCGCGGGCCTGCCCCGGGCCGAGCTGGCCGACCTGATCACCCAGATGAACGAGCAGATGCTGGCCGCCGCCCGCGAGCTGCAGTTCGAGGTGGCCGCCCGGTTGCGCGACGAGCTGGCCGAGCTGAAGAAGGAGCTGCGCCAGCTCGACGCCGCCCACGCCTGAGCCGGCCCGAGCGGACGCGACCGTCCGCTCGGGCCGGGAACCCGGCACGGGGCACCGGCCGTTGGCAGTTGCGGACCCTCCCGTGCGGCGCTCCCGCGCGGGCCGGGTCCCGCGTGGAGGGGAGTATCCCGACGCGGTGGTGTCGTCAGCACGGGCAGCAACGCCCCGGCGCCATCGGCCGGCCGGTAACGGTCGGCGGGAGAGACCTCCGGTGCTGACAGCTGCCAGTGGACCGGAGGTACCGCCTGATGGACGTCCCACTCTGGGTGTGGGGGATCACCGTCGCCGCGATCGTGTCGATGATCGCGTTCGACTTCGTCGGCCACGTGCGCACACCGCACGCCCCGACGCTGCGCGAGTCGGCGACCTGGTCGGCGATCTACGTCGCGCTGGCCGTCGTCTTCGGGATCCTGGTGTGGGTCTTCGCCGGCGGGACGTTCGGCGGTGAGTACTTCGCCGGCTACATCACCGAGAAGAGCCTCTCGGTGGACAACCTGTTCGTCTTCGTCCTGATCATGGCCAGCTTCGCGGTGCCGCGGGAGCTGCAGCAGAAGGTGCTGCTGTTCGGCATCGCCTTCGCCCTGGTGCTGCGGACGGTGTTCATCTTCCTCGGCGCGGCGGCCATCGAGAACTTCAGCTGGGTCTTCTACCTGTTCGGCGCGTTCCTGATCTACACCGCCGTCGCGCAGGCCCGGGCCAGCGGCCACGACGACGACGAGTTCAAGGAGAACGCGTTCCTGCGGCTCACCCGCAAGATCGTGCCGACGACGCAGGAGTACCACTCCGACCGGCTGACCACGAAGATCGACGGCCGGCGGTACATCACCCCGCTGGCCATCGCGCTGGTCGCCATCGGCAGCGCCGACATCCTCTTCGCCGTCGACTCGATCCCGGCCATCTTCGGCCTGACCACGGAGACCTACCTGGTCTTCGCCGCCAACGCCTTCAGCCTGCTGGGCCTGCGCCAGCTCTTCTTCCTCATCGACGGCCTGCTCGACCGGCTGGTCTTCCTGCACTACGGCCTGGCGGTCATCCTCGGCTTCATCGGGATCAAGCTGCTCATCCACGCGCTGCACGAGAACGAGCTGCCGTTCATCAACGGCGGCGAGCACGTCACCGCGATCCCCGAGGTGCCCACCTGGCTGTCGCTCACGGTCATCGTGGTGACCCTGTTCATCACCACGGTCGCGAGCCTCGCCCGCAGCCGCCGCGACGCCCGGGAGGCCGCCGCGCAGGGCACCGTCGGCCGGGGCGCGGCCGCGGTGGCCGGCGAGACCGGCGTCCCGACCGCCGAGCGCCAGGGCGAGGAGCAGCCGCGCCCCGCGCGGCCGGCGCCACCGGCCTGACCGGGCCGGGCAGGGGCCGCGCGGGCGGGAACCCGTCCGCGTCACGGCACCTGTTGCTCCCGGTGACCGTGCGGCAGTATCCGGAACACGTCCGCTCCGCTGGGTGCCCGACCGGCACCCGGCGCAGCGGGACCGGGGGACAGCGCCGGGCGCCCGCGCCTGCGCACCCGCCGGTGACGCCGGCTCGTCCGGCGTGCTCGCCAGCGGCGACCGCCGCTGCGCGACCCGACAGACATGGGAGTCCAACAGATGGGTGTCAGCCTCTCCAAGGGCGGGAACGTCTCGCTGACCAAGGAGGCGCCGGGCCTGACCGCGGTCAACGTGGGCCTCGGCTGGGACGTCAACACGTTCTCCGGGGGCGACTTCGACCTCGACGCGTCGGCGATCATGCTCGACGCCGGCGGCAGGGTCACCCCCGACGACTCGGGCTTCGTCTTCTTCAACAACCTCCGCAGCCCCGACGGCTCGGTCGTCCACGTCGGTGACAACCTCACCGGCCAGGGCGAGGGCGACGACGAGGTCATCCAGGTGAACCTCGCGGGCGTGCCGCCGACGGTCGACAAGATCGTCTTCCCGGTGTCGATCTACGACGCGGACAACCGCAAGCAGAACTTCGGCGCGGTGCGCAACGCGTTCATCCGCATCGTCAACCAGGCCAACAGCCAGGAGATCGCCCGCTACGACCTCACCGAGGACGCCTCGGTCGAGACCGCGATGGTCTTCGGTGAGCTCTACCGCAACGGCGCCGACTGGAAGTTCCGCGCCGTCGGCCAGGGCTACGCCTCGGGCCTGCGCGGCATCGCCCAGGACTTCGGCGTCAACGTCGGCTGACCCCCACCGGGCCCGGACGGCACCCGTCCGGGCCCGGTGCCGCCCCGCGCGCCGATCCCTCCCGTTCCGGGCCCACCCGACGTACTGTCCGCGCGCTCCCGCACCCGCCCGAGACCGGAGGTCCGATCCCGCCATGCCCGTCGACGTGCCCGCTGCCCACCCGCGCACCGCCCGCTCCTCCGGCTGAGCGGCAGCAGCGTGGTCCACGTCCTCACCCGCGGCGGCAACGTCGGCCTGGCCCAGGCCGGCCTGAGCGGGCCCGTCGTCGTCACCCTCACCTGGAACCCGGCGCCCGGCGTCGACGCCGACCTCTCGGCGTTCCTCACCACCGGTGCCGGCCGGGTCCGCAGCGACGACGACTTCGTCTTCTACAACCAGCCGTCCGGCGCCGGCGGCGCGGTGCGCCACCTCGGCAAGTCCACCCGCGGCGGCGGGACCGTCGACCAGGTCCGCATCGACCCCGCCGCGCTGCCCGCCGACGTGGAGAAGGTCGTCATCGGCGCCTCCCTCGACGGCGCGGGCACCTTCGGCGCGCTCACCGGCCTCGCCGTCGAGGTGGCCCCCGACGGCGGTGCCCCGGCCGCCGTGCGCTGCGAGCTGGCCGCCGGGCCGGAGACCGCCCTGGTCTTCGCCGAGGTCTACCGCCGCGGCGGCGAGTGGAAGGTGCGCGCCGTCGGGCAGGGCTACACCGGCGGCCTGGCGGCCATGGCCACCGACGTCGGCGTCAGCGTCGACGACGAGCCCGCCGCCGCGGCACCGCCGGCCTCCGCCGCCCCCGCCCCGTCCGCGGCGCCCCCGGTCAGCACGGAGAAGCGCCGGCTGGTCGACCTGGAGAAGAAGCTGTCGACGCAGGCGCCGCAGCTGCTCAGCCTGGTCAAGACCGCCGGCGTCAGCCTGGAGAAGCGCGGTCTGGGCGAGCACACCGCCCGCGTCGCGCTGGTTCTCGACATCTCCGGCTCGATGGCCGCGCTGTACCGTGCCGGCGCCGTGCAGCGGCTGGCCGAGCGGGTGCTCGCGCTGGGGCTGCGCTTCGACGACGACGGCGTCGTCGACGTGTTCCTCTTCGGCAAGGACGTGCACCGGCCCGAGCCGGGACTGCGGCTGGAGGGCCACCAGCAGTACATCGCCGAGCTCACCCACCGGTACCCGCTGGAGTACGACACCCGCTACGGCGCCGCGATGGCCGCCGTCCGGCAGGCCTACTTCGGCGACAGCCGCGAGCGCGCCGAGCCGCAGCCGGCGCAGGTGCCCGTCTACGTCATGTTCCTGACCGACGGGGCGCCGAGTGACAAGGCGGTGGCCACCCGGCAGATCCGCGCGGCGTCCTACGAGCCGGTGTTCTGGCAGTTCATGGGCATCGGCCCGGAGCGGCAGTTCTCCTACCTGCAGCGGCTCGACGACCTCGAGGGCCGGTTCACGGACAACGCCGACTTCTTCGCCGTCGACCAGGACGACCTGATGGGCCGCCGGCCGATCGGCGACGACGCGCTGTTCGACCGGCTGATGACCGAGTACCCCGGCTGGCTGCAGCGGGCGCGGGCCCAGGGCCTGCTGCGTCCCTGACCTCGCACCCGCCCGAGACCATCCCGGCCGCCCGGCCGCCGCCAGCCCACATCCAGCAGAGGGTGAGAGGGATCGACCCGTGCGCCACTTCGCCTACCTGACCGACGACGAGCGGGAGCGGCTCTTCGCCGTCCCGCCGGGGGAGATCGGCCCGGCCACGCCGCGCGCCATGCTCGCCCTCGCCCTCGGCGCGACGCTCTACAGCCCCGGCACCCGGCCGTCGCTGGACGCCGACGCCGCCCGGGCCGCCGCCGCCGGCGCCACCAGCACCGTGTGGTGCCTCGAGGACGCCATCCCGCACGCCGCGGTGGGGGAGGCCGAGGCCAACGTCGTCGCCGCGCTGCACCGGATCGACCGCCGGGTCACCGAGGGGGACCCGGCGCCGCTGCCGCTGGTGTTCGTGCGGGTGCGCACGCCCGAGCAGATCCGCTCGATCGCCGTCGGCGCGGGGCCGGCGCTGGCGCGGCTGGCCGGCTTCAGCCTGCCGAAGGCCACCGGCGCGACCCTCGGGCCGATGCTCGAGGCCATCGCCGAGGTGAGCGCGGCCACCGGGCACCCGCTGTACGGCATGCCCATCCTCGAGACGCCCGACCTCGCGTGGCGGGAGACCCGCGCGGAGGCGCTGGCCGCACTCGCCGAGGTCCTCGACGCCCACCGCGAGCAGGTGCTGTGCCTGCGGGTGGGCGGCACCGACCTGTCCGGGCTGTTCGGCCTGCGCCGCGACCGCGACACCACGATCTGGGACGTCGCCGTCGTCCGGGACTGCCTGGCCGACGTGGTCAACCGGTTCACCCGCGGCGGCGAGCACGTGGTCACCGGGGCGGTGTGGGAGCACATCCCCGGCCCCCGGCTGTTCAAGCCGCAGCTGCGCCAGTCGCCGTTCACCGAGCAGCACGAGGGCCGGCTGCGGCAGCGGATGATCGCCGGCGACCTCGACGGCCTGGTGCGCGAGGTCGCCCTCGACAAGGCCAACGGGGTGCTCGGCAAGACCGTCATCCACCCGGCGCACGTCTCGGTGGTCAACGCGCTGCTCACCGTCTCGCGCACCGAGTACGACGACGCCCTGGAGATCCTCACCGCCCGCGGGCAGGGCGGCATCGCGGGATCCGGCAACGGCCGGATGAACGAGATCGGCCCGCACGCGCTGTGGGCGGAGCTGATCAGCCGCCGCGCCGCGGTCTACGGCGTGGTCGCCGACGAGGCGGCGCTGGTCGACCTGCTGTCGGCCGGCGAGCGCCGGGTCGCCGAGGTCTTCGCCGCGAACGAGGTCCGCCGCGCGTGACGGCCACGCTCACCCCGGCGGGTCTCGCCGGCACCGTCTCCGCGCTGCTCGACGTCGGGGTGTCCGACCCCGGCCGCTTCGCCGCGCTGTGCGGCCTGGCGCTGCGGGACAACCCGCGCCGGGCCCACCTCGTCGTCTCCCGCGTCCTCGGCAAGCACGTGCCGGTCGCCCCGGCCGAGGTCCTGGGTGCCGGGCACGCCGTCGGCGACGCCGTGGCCGCCGTCCTGGGCGGGGAGGTGCCCGGCCTGGTCGTCGGCTACTGCGAGACCGCCACCGGGCTCGGGCACGCCGCCGCCGCGCGGCTCGGTGCGGCCGCGCTGTCGACCACGCGGCGGGTGCACCCGGGCGTGCCGGTGGCGGCGGCGTTCGAGGAGGAGCACTCCCACGCCGTCGCCCACGCCCTGCAGCCGGCCGGCCCGGTGACCCTCGGCGCGCCGGGCCCGCTGGTGCTGGTCGACGACGAGCTGACCAGCGGGCGCACCGCGCTCAACACCGTCGCCGAGCTGCACGCCCGCTGGCCGCGCGAGCGCTACGTGATCGGCACGCTGCTCGACGCCCGCCCACCGGCCGCGCGGGCCGCGTTCGCCGAGCGGGCCGCCGCGCTCGGCGTGCGGGTCGACGTCGCCGCCGTCCTCACCACCGCGCTCACCCTCCCCGACGACGTCCTGGCGCGCGCCGCGGCCGCCCGCACCGCGCTGCCCGGCCCGGCGCCGCTGCCGGCCGGCGCGCCCGGCGCGGTGCGGGTGCACGAGGGCCTGTGGCCGGCCGGCGCGCCGACCACCGCCCGCCACGGGCTGACCGCCGCCGGCACCGCCCGGCTGCACGCGGCCGCCGGCGCGGCGGCCGCCGCCCTCGCGCCGGCGCTGGCCGGCAGCCGCGGCGTCCTCGTGCTCGGCACCGAGGAGCTGATGTACGCGCCCACCGTGCTCGCCGCCGCCCTCGCCGGGCGACCGGCGGGCGTCCCCGTCACCACCCAGTCGACCACCCGGAGCCCCGTGCACGCCGCCGACGACCCCGGCTACGCCCTGCGCCGCAGCCTGTCCTTTCCCGCACCCGACGAGCCGTCGCGCACCTCGCGGGTGCACAACCTCGCCGACCCCGCCGCCGTCCCGGCGCACGGCCGCTGGTCGGACCTGCGCGCCGACGACGTCGTGGTCGTCGTCGACGCCCCGCCCGCCGACGCCGCGCCGCTGGCGCAGGCGCTGCGCCCCTTCGCCGCCCGCGCCGTGCACGTCGTCCCGGTCCCGCTGTCCTCGCCGCTGCCGGAGCCGGCCCCGTGACCGCGCTGCAGCCCCCGCCGGCCCCTGCCGTCCCGGGACGGTTCGGCTCCTACCCGGCCGAGGACGTCACCTGGCTGCTCACCGACCTGTCCGGCGTGGCGCTCGAGCGCGGCACCGAGGACCGCGAGGAGGCCATCCAGTCGGGCACCCACTACTCGGAGATGCTGCCGGTCGAGTACCAGCCCGACGACGCCTACCTCGCGCTGTTCACCACCGCGCTCGAGCAGTCCGCCGGCCGGCTCGCCGACGCCGTCGCCCGGGTCGGGGAACTGGTGTGGGACGCCGCGGCCGCGGCCGGGCACCGGCCGGTGCTGGTCTCGCTGGCCCGCGCCGGCACCCCGATCGGGGTGCTGCTGCGCCGCTGGTACCGCGTCTCGCGCGGCGTCGACGTGCCGCACTACACCGTCTCGATCATCCGCGGCCGCGGCATCGACGAGGTGGCGATGGCGCACGTGCTCGCCCGCCACCCGGCCGGCGCGCTGCGCTTCGTCGACGGGTGGACCGGCAAGGGCGCCATCCAGCGGCAGCTGACCGAGGCGGTCGCCGGCTGGGTCGCGGCGCACCCGGAGGACGCCGCCCTCGACGACCGGCTCGCCGTGCTCGCCGACCCCGGCGTCTGCACCGAGCTGTACGGCACCCGCGACGACTTCCTCATCCCGAGCGCCTGCCTCAACAGCACGGTGTCCGGGCTGGTGTCCCGGACGGTGCTGCGCGCGGACCTCATCGGCCCCGGCATGTTCCACGGCGCGAAGTACTACGCCGAGCTCGCCGCCTCCGACGTCTCCGCGCTGTTCGTCGACACCGTCGCCGCCGCCTTCCCGTCCACGGCCCCGGCCGACGACGTCCCCGCCGCGCACCGCCGGCCGACCTGGGCCGGGTGGGCGGCGGTGGAGCGGATCGCCGCCGACCACGGCATCGCCGACGTCAACCTGGTCAAGCCCGGGGTGGGGGAGACCACCCGGGTGCTGCTGCGCCGCGTGCCCTGGCAGGTGCTGGTCCGGCCCGACCGCGCCGCCGACCTGCGGCACGTCGTCGCCCTCGCGCGGGCGCGCGGGGTGCCGCTGGTGGAGGTGCCCGACCTGCCCTACTCCTGCGTCGGGCTGATCCGGCCGGTGACCCGGTGACCGCCGTCCTCGCGGCCACCCTCGCCGCCGTCGACCTCGACCGCACGCTCATCTACTCCGCGTCCGCGGCGGGCGGCACCGACGGGCTGGCCGTGGTCGAGCACCTCGACGGCGCCCCGCTCAGCCACGCGACCCCGGCGTCGTGGGAGCTGCTGGCCGAGCTCGGCCGTCGCGCCCTCGTCGTGCCGGTGACCACCCGCACCGCCGCCCAGTACGAGCGGGTGCGGCTGCCGCTGGTGCCCCGCTACGCGCTGTGCGGCAACGGCGGCGTGCTCCTCGCCGACGGCGTCCGCGACCCCGACTGGGACGCCTGGGCGGCGGCCACCGCGGCGCAGGCGGCGCCGCTGGCGGAGCTGCTCGCCCCGCTGGAGGCGGTGGCCGGCCAGCCGTGGGTGCGCACCGTGCGCTCGGCCGAGGGCCTGTTCGGCTACCTCGTCGCGCACACCCGCGACGGCATCCCGGCGGACTGGCTGGCCGCCACCACCACCGCCGCCCGCGCCGCGGGCGCCACGCTGAGCGTGCAGGGCCGCAAGGTCTACGTCGTCCCCGCCGGGCTGTCGAAGGCCGGCGGCCTGCTGCGGCTGCGTCGGCTGCTGGCGGGGGAGGGGCACGCGCCGCGCCTGCTGTGCGCCGGCGACAGCCTGCTCGACGCGCCGATGCTGCTCGCCGCCGACGCCGCCGTCCGGCCCGCGCACGGCGAGCTGCACGAGCAGGGCTGGACCGGCAGCCGGGTGGCGGTCACCGCGGCCACCGGCGCGGCGGCGGGGGAGGAGATCGTCCGCTGGCTGCTCGAGCGGGCCTGAGACCTCTGGCAGGGTGACCGGCGTGGGCCTCGACCGCGCGGTGCTCTTCCGGCTGGCGACGAGCGGGCGGTTCGAGCGCGCGGTGCGCGCCCTGCCGGGCGGGGAGGAGCTCAGCCGACGGGCGGCCGCCCGCTACGTGGCCGGCCGCGACAGCGGCGAGGCACTGGCCGTCGCCGGCCGGCTGCTCGCCGCGGGGCACGGGGTCAGCATCGACCTCTTCGGCGAGTGGGTGACCGACGTCGGCACGGCGGCCGACGTCGTCGAGCAGTACCGCTCCCTGGCCGCCGCGCTGCCGCCGCCCCCGGCCGACGCCTGGCTGTCGGTCGACCTGACCCACCTGGCGCTCGACGTCGACCCCGCCGGCACCGCCGACCGGCTCGCCGCCGTCGCGGCCGCCCTGCCGCCGGGCCGGCGGGTGCAGGTGGGCGCCGAGGACGCCGCCCGGACCGGCGCGGTGCGGGCCTGCGTCCTCGACGTCGCCGGCCGCGGGCTCGCCGACCGGCTGGGCGCCACCGTGCAGGCCAACCTGCTGCGCTCGCCCGGCGACGTCGACGCCCTCGTCGACGCCGGCGTCCACGTGCGGCTGGTCAAGGGCGCCTACGTCGAGCGGTCCGGGACGCACCCGTACGGCGAACCCACCGACGTCGCCTACCTGCGGCTGGGCGCGCACCTCGCCGGCCGGCGGGCGGCGTGGTCGATGGCCACCCACGACGGGCGGCTGCGCGAGGCGCTGCTCCTGCTCGACGGGGCGGGGACCGTCGAGCAGCTGCTCGGCGTGCGGCCCGACGTCCTCGCCGACCTCCGGCGCCGCGGCGTCCCGACCCGGGTGTACGTGCCCTACGGCCGGGACTGGTTCCGCTACTGGATGCGGCGGGTGGCCGAGTCCCGCGGCGCGTGAGCCGCTACTCCGCCCGGGCGGTGCGCACCAGCCCGGCCAGGCCCTGCTCGATCGACTCCGCCTCGCGCAGCACCGCGCCCCAGTCCGGCCGGTCGCCGCGGGCCGCCGCCTCCAGCGCGGGCAGCCGGCGGGCGAGGTCCTCGAAGGTCCGGCGGTAGCGGCGGGCCCGCTCCTCGGGCAGCCCGGCGAGGAACCGCCGCGCGTCGACGACGCCGCGCTGCACCCCGGCCAGCAGCGACCCCGGATCGGCCCGGACGGCGTCCAGCCGCGCCAACCGCCCGGTCGCCGCGCGCACCTCGTCGTCGACCCGGCCGGCCGCCGCGCGGACCCGGGCCAGCTGCGCGGCCGCCTCCGGCACGTCGAGGACGGGCGCGGCCAGCGCCGCCTCCAGCGCGGCGAGCGCCGCGTCGGCCTCCGCGAGCGCCCCGGCCGCCCGCTGCGGGGCCCGCTCGACGTCGGCCCACGCCGACAGCGGGTAGCGCCGCCGCAGCTCGCTCATCACCGGCGCCAGCCGCTCGTGCCGCGTGCCCAGCGCCTCCCGGCGGGTGCGCACCGACGCGGCGCCCCGGCGCACCTCGGCGGCCCGCTCGGGCAGCCGGTGGAGCCGGTCGGCGGCGGCGTCGGCCCCCCGGCGGGCCCGCTCGGCCGCGGCGACGGCGTCGGCGGCCCGGCGCTGCGCCAGGGCGGTCTCGGCGCCGGCCAGCGCGGCGGCGGCGTCGTCGAGCAGGGCCGGCACCCCCGGGTCGGTGAGGTCGGCGGAGGAGGCGCCGGCCAGCGCCGCCCGGGCGGCGGCGATCGCGGCGGACGCGGCGGACACCGCCGTCCGGGCGCCGGCGCGCACGCGGGCGGCGGCGGCGAGCACCTCGCCGTACTGCTCCCGGAAGCGCCGCACCTGGTCGAGGACGCCGCGCAGCGCGGTCGCCGCGGCGCCCAGCTCCCGCGTCGCGGCGCGGGCGCGGCCGGGCTCGCCGACGTCGTCGTGCTCGGCGACGGCCTGCAGGTAGGAGCCGATGACGGCGTCGGCGTGCGTCGACAGGTCGTGCCAGTCGCGGGCCAGCGACGCGGGGACGGCGGGGCCGCGCAGGCCCCGCCCGCCGGCACTCGCGCCGGCCTCCTCCGCCGCGGCGACCGCGTCGGGCAGGTCGGCCAGCGCCGCGTCCAGCTCGAGCATCGCCGCCGCGGCGGCCTCGCGCGCCGCCACCGCCTCGCGCTGCCCCGTCTCCCGGTCGCGCCGCCACCAGCGGGGAGCGGGGTTCCCACCGAGCCCGCCCACGACCGTCTCCCTCCGTGCCGCCGGCGCGCCCGCGCCCCGGCGTCGTGCCTACCACGTCGCGGCCCCGCCCTCCCGCGGGCGTGGCCGTGGTCACCCGCCCGGGAGGGCCGCGGCGGGAACGTCCGCCGGTGCGGGCACGTTGGACACCCTCGGACCCGTCTGCCGGTCGACCCGGCCCGGTGCTCTCCGTGCCGCACTCGTCGCCGCCCCGCCGGTCAGGCGTCGGAAAGGAACCTGATGCTCCGCTACTTCGGCTTCTCCGTCTTCCTGACGGTGGCCGCGCTGGTGACCGCCGTGTTCTTCGGCGGACCGGCCGCACTCCTCGCCGTCGCCGTCCTCGGCGTGCTCGAGGTGTGCCTGTCCTTCGACAACGCCGTGGTCAACGCCAAGGTGCTGCGCCGGATGAGCCCGCTGTGGCGCAAGCTCTTCCTCTACGTCGGCATCTTCATCGCCGTGTTCGGGATGCGCCTGCTGCTGCCGATCGTGCTGGTGTCGGTCACCGCGGGCCTGTCGATCCCCGAGGTGTGGGACCTGGCGCTCACCGACCAGCAGGCCTACGGCGAGAACGTCGAGGCCGCGGCCGAGGCGATCTACACCTTCGGCGGCATCTTCCTGCTGATGATCTTCCTGAACTTCCTCTTCGACGAGGACCGGGAGATCCACTGGCTGTCGTGGCTGGAGCGACCGCTGGCCAAGGCCGGCAAGCTGCCCTACCTCGCCGTCGTCATCGCCCTGGCGGTCATCTACGTCGGGTCGCAGATCGCCGACGACGACAAGTACGCCACCGTGCTGGTCTCCGGCATCGCCGGCCTGTTCACCTACCTGCTCATCGGCGGCCTCAACGAGCTCATGGAGGCCCCGGAGGAGGACGACGACGACGACGTGACCGCGACCGGGGGGTCGACGGGCGGCGGCAGCGCGGCCGGCACGGCGACGAAGGCGGTGGCCGGCGCCGGTGCGGCGGCGTTCCTCTACCTCGAGGTGCTCGACGCGTCGTTCTCCTTCGACGGCGTGATCGGCGCGTTCGCCATCAGCAGCGACATCTTCATCATCGCGCTGGGCCTGGGCATCGGCGCCTTCTGGGTGCGGTCGCTGACCATCTACATGGTCGACAAGGGCACCCTCGACGAGTACCGCTACCTCGAGCACGGCGCCATGTGGGCCATCGGCTTCCTGGCCGCGATCATGATCCTCGAGCTGCGGTTCCACATCAGCGAGTACGTGACCGGGCTGACCGGTCTGCTGTTCATCGTCGCCGCGGTGATCAGCAGCGTCCTGGAGTCCCGGCGGGAGCGGGCCGCCGAGCCCGTCCCCGCCGCGGCGCAGCGGGACGAGGAGGTCACCGCCGGCCGGCGCTGACACCACCGGCACACCAGCGGCCCCGGGGCACCGCCCCGGGGCCGCCGGCGCGTCCGGGACGCGCCGGGGCGCAGCACCTACCGCGCGGGGAGGTCGCCGGATACGGTCCCGCCGGTCCCGACCCCCGTCCCGAGAGGCATCCGTGGCACTGCTCACCGCCCACAAACGCGTCCTGCACGCCGACCTGCAGGGCGACCGCATCCGGGCCGCCAGCGGCTCGATGGTCGCCGTCGAGGGCAACGTCGACTTCAAGAGCTCCGGCATGGGCGGGGGCGGTGGCGTGCGGGCGGCGCTCAAGCGCGCCGTCGCCGGCGAGAGCCTCTCCCTCATGGACTGCGCCGGTCACGGCCGGGTGTACCTCGCGCTCGACGCGATGGACGTCCTCGTCGTCGACCTCGCCGGGGACACCCTCACCGTGGAGAGCCAGCACATCCTGGCCCACACCGAGCAGCTGCGCCTCGACGTCCAGTTCGCCGGGCTGCGGGGGATGACCAGCGGCCACGGCCTGGCGACGACGACGGTCACCGGGCACGGGCAGGTCGCGATCGTCTCCGAGGGCCCGGTCATGGCCCTGGAGGTCGCCCCCGGCGCCGACCTCGTCGTCGACCCCGACGCCTACGTCGGCTCCCGCGGCCAGCTGTCGATGAACCTGGTCTCGGGCGTCTCGTGGAAGTCGCTCGTCGGCGAGGACGCCGGCGAGCCGTTCTCCCTCCGGTTCACCGGCTCCGGCCTGGTGCTCGTCCAGTCCGCGGAGCGCTGACCCATGCCCTTCGAGACCGTCAACAGCAAGGTCGTGCGCGCGCACGTCACGCCCGGCACCCCGGTGCTCGCCCGCCGCGGCTCGATGCTCGGCTACTCCGGGCAGGTCGCCTTCCGCCCCGTCCACGGGCAGGGCCGCGGCATCGGCGGCATGGTCGGCGCGGCGATGTCGGGTGAGTCCAACCCGATGATGGCCACCGAGGGCACCGGCCAGGTGCTCTACGGCCACAAGGGCCTGCACGTCACCGTCCTGGAGCTCGACGGCGGCGCGCCGCTGGTCTGCGAGGCCGACCGGCTGCTGGCGCACGACGCCACGCTGCAGACGAGCGTGCAGTTCCTCGGCTCGGGCGGCATCCGGCAGGCCATCAGCGGCGCGATGACCGGGCAGGGCCTGTTCACCACCAACGTCCACGGGCGCGGCGCGGTCGCGCTGCTCTCGCACGGCGGCGCCTTCCCGCTGCAGCTGCAGGGGCAGCAGATCGGCGTCGACCCGCAGGCCTACGTCGGCCACGTCGGGCAGCTCACCGTCGACCTCGCGGCCAAGGTCGGCTTCCGCGACGTCGTGGGCCGCGGATCCGGCGAGGCTTTCCAGCTGCGGATCGGCGGTCACGGCACCGTGTACGTGCAGGCCAGCGAGAAGAAGTTCTGAGGGCGACGAGATGACCTACCCACCCGGCAACCCCTACGGCCAGCCCCAGGGCAACCCCTACGGCGGCCAGCCCCAGCCCTACGGCCAGCCGCCGCCCGGGTACGGCCAGCAGCCGCCGCCCGGCTACGGCCAGCCCCAGCCCGGCTACGGCCAGCCGCCGCCCGGCTACGGCCAGCCCCCGCCGCCGTACCCCGGCCAGCCGGCGCCCGGCGGTCAGCCGAGCTGGCAGCCGAGCACGCTCAACCCGCACACGCTGCCCGACGACGACAACGTCAACCCCTACGTGTTCTGCGTCGCCCTCACCGGCGGCGAGTGGTTCATGAGCAAGGGCGCGATGCTGGCCTACTACGGCGACGTCCGGTTCGACGCCGTCACCGAGTACTCCTCGGTGCAGGCGTGGGTCGCCTCGCGGTTCTCCAGCCCCGTCTACATCTCCGACTGGGTGGTCGCGCAGGGCCACGGCAAGCTGCTCATCGGCGACCGCGGGTTCGACCTGAACTCCTACGACCTCGACGACGGCAACCTGACGATCAAGGCGAGCAACCTCTGCGCGTTCTCCAAGCAGCTGGAGCTCAAGCAGTCGATCGTCCCGGGGTTCGTCACGCTCCTCGGCACGGGCAAGTTCATCGCCTCGTCCAACGGGCCGGTGATCTTCGTCGAGCCGCCGTTCCGCGCCGACCCCGACGCGCTGCTCGGCTGGGCCGACTGCCCGTCGCCGTCGGTGCACCACGACGCGCAGTGGATGACCCAGAACCTGCGCGGGATGATCTCCGGCGCGCTCGGCCGAGCCTCCGGTGAGGAGCGGCAGTACGACTTCACCGGGCAGGGCACGATCCTGCTGCAGTCCTCCGAGGTCGGCCGCGAGGACCCGGCGGTGCTGCGGCTGGTCGAGTCGCAGACGCAGCTGCTCACCAACAGCCAGGCCGGCTCGCTCGGCCAGCGGCTGATCGCCCGGGCCCAGCAGCAGTAGGCCGGTCTCCCGCGGCCCGGGTCCCGCGTGGACCCGGGCCGCGGGTGACCGCTGCACTACGCTCGGTGCGCCATGCGGCCCGCCGACCTCGCCCTCGTGCGCACGCCGGGCACGCCCACCGTGTCCCCGGACGGGCGCATGGCGGTGGTCGCCGTGGACCGGCCCGACCCCCGCACCGGCGCCCTGCTCGGGCAGCTGTGGGCGGTGCCGACCGACGGCTCCGCACCGCCCCGCGCGCTGACCTCCGGCGCCGCCGACTCGGCGCCGGCCTTCTCACCCGACGGCCGCTGGCTGGCCTACCTGTCCGCCTCCCCGGGCGGCCCGCCGCAGGTGCACCTGCTGCCCACCGCCGGCGGCGCGCCCCGCCGGCTCACCGACGCACCGCTGGGCGCCGGCGCCCCGGTGTGGTCCCCGGACTCCCGGCGGCTGGCCTGGGTCGCCCCGGTACCGGCGGCCGACGACGGGCCGCGCCTGGTCACCCGGCTGGGCACCCGCGACGGCGCCCCGCGCACCTGCGTGGTCGTCCTCGACCTGCCCGAGGACCCGCTCGACGACGCCGCGCCGCCCGCGTCCCGGCAGCTCACCGACGGCACCGCCGCCGACGCCGACGTCTCCTGGTCACCCGACGGCGCCACCCTGGCCTTCGTCTCCGCCCGGCACCCCGGCGCCGACCGCGACCGCGTCCGCGACGTCTACCTCGTCCCGCTCACCGGCGGCCGCCCGCGGCGGGTCACCCGCAGCAGCGGCGAGTGCCGGCAGCCGGTGTTCGACGCCTCCGGCAGCACCCTCTGCGTCACCGCGCGTCCCGACCTGGGCCCCGACGGCCTCGACATCGCCGCGTCGTCCCCGGCGCTGTGCCGGGTGCGGGTGTCCGGCGGCGAGCTCGAGCCGCTGCTCGACGGCGTCGTCCACGACGGCCCGCCGGCGCTCGCCCGCGACGGCGGGGCGGTGCTCGCCGGCGTCGCGCGGCGGGGCGCGGTGGAGCTCGTGCGGGTGCCGCTCGACGGCGGCCCGCCCGCCGCGCTGGTCGACGGCCCGTTCACCGTGCGTGGCTGCGCCTCCGCGGCCGGGGTGGTCGTGGCGACCGTCGCCCACGACCGCTCCGCGGGGGAGCTGGTGGCGATCACGCCCGGCCGGCGCCGGCTGCTGACCGGCTTCGGCTCCGCGCTGGGTGCCACGGGCCGGCTGCACCGCACCGGGCAGCGCGCCGTCGTCGCCCCGGACGGCACCGAGGCGCGGCTGTGGGTGACCGTGCCGCCGGGGCCGGGTCCCCACCCGGTGCTGGTGGCCGTGCCCGGCGGGCGGGCGCCCGGGTGGTCGCTCGCCGACGACGTGCAGGTGCTCGCCTCGGCCGGCTACGCGGTGCTGCGCTGCGACGGCGACGTGCTCGCCCTGCTCGACACCGCCCTCGCCGACCCGGCCCTCGACGCCGGCCGGGTCGGGCTCACCGGCGGGCCGGCCGCCGCGGCGCTGCTGACCCGCACCGACCGGTTCGCCGCCGCCGTCGTGGACTGGACGGACGCACCGCCCGGCGCGGACCCCGACGACGTCCTCCTCGACGCCGCCGCCGTGGTCACGCCGACGCTGGGGGTGCAGGACGAGCGCTGCCCGGCGGGGGAGGGCCGGCGGCTGTTCGCCGCGCTGCAGCGGCGCCGGGTGCCCAGCGCGCTGCTGCTCGTCCCCGGGAACGGCTCCGGGCACCGCCCGGCCCGGTTCGAGCACCTGCTCGACTGGTGGGACCGCTGGCTGCCCGTCGCGCCGCCGGGTGTCGGCGATCCCGAGGACGACGAGGCGGTCGACGGGCCGCAGCAGGTCGGCCTGGACCGCCGGGCGTGACCGCCCCCTAGGGTCAGGGGACGTACCCGCCGCTCAGCGAGCAGGGCCCCGCGCACCGGGGACCTGCGGGAGGGCTCCCCTTGGTCGACTACACGAAGCGCCCGAAGTCCCCGCCGCCCCAGCAGCCGCCGGCCCAGCAGCCGCCGGCCGAGCAGCCGCCGCCGGGGCAGCCGTACGGGGCACCCCCGGCCCAGCCACCGCACGGACAGCAGCAGTACGGGCAGCAGCAGTACGGGCAGCAGCCGCCGCCGGCCCCGCCGGGCGGCGTGAACATGAGCAAGGTGTCGCTGACCAAGTCGGCGCCGTCGGTCTCGCTCACCAAGACGGCCGGCACCACCGGGATCCTGAGGGTCAACCTCAACTGGAACTCCAGGCCTGGCGGCGGCGGTGGCGGTGGGGGGTTCCTCAAGCGGCTGGCCGGGGCGGCCGGCGGCGGCGCCATCGACCTCGACCTCGGGTGCCTGTACGAGTACGCCGACGGCTCCAAGGGCGTCATCCAGGCACTCGGCAACGCCTTCCGCGGGCAGCACAACCTCGGCGGCGGCCGGTCGATCGCGTGGCTGGACGGGGACGACCGCTCGGGGTCGGCCGCCGGCGGGGAGAACCTGCTCATCGATCTGCAGCACACGCAGCTGATCCGGCGGATCCTCGTGTTCGCGCTGATCTACGAGGGCGTGCCGAACTGGGGTCAGGCCGACGCCGTCGTCACGATGTACCCGGCGTCCGGGCCGCAGATCGAGGTGCGCCTGGACGAGCACGACCCGCGGGCCCGCATCTGCGCCATCGCGATGATCCAGAACCAGGGCGGGCAGCTCGTCGTCAACCGCGAGGTGCGCTACGTGCACGGCGGCCAGGACGTGCTCGACCGCACCTACGGCTGGGGCATGGACTGGACCCCGGGCCGCAAGTGAGCCGCTGACCGCCGGGCCGGCGGGGCACCTGCACGACGACGGAAGGGGATCCCCCGTGGTGGAGCGCAGGCTGCCCCGCTGGTCGGAGGTGGGCGAGCTGGTCCGGCCGCGCCGCCCGCCCGGCGACGCCACCGACCGCCGGCTCGCCCGCGCGGCGAGCATCGGCGACCTGCGCGAGCTCGCCCGCCGGCGGGCACCGCGCGCGGTCTTCGACTACACCGACGGCGCCGCCGGGGCGGAGATCGCCCTGCGGCGCGCCCGCGAGGCGTTCCGGCGGGTCGAGTTCCGGCCCAGCGTGCTGCGCGACGTCTCCGTCGTCGACCCCTCGACGGTGCTGCTCGGCCGGCCGTCGGCGCTGCCGCTGGCGTTCGCGCCGACCGGCTTCACCCGGCTCATGCACACCGAGGGCGAGACGGCGGTGGGCCGGGTGGCCGAGCGGGTCGGCATCCCGCACGCCCTGTCGACCATGGGGACCACGACGATCGAGGAGCTGGCGGCCGCCGCGCCCGCCGTGCGCCGCTGGTTCCAGCTCTACCTGTGGCGGGACCGCGCGGCCAGCGCCGCGCTGGTCGAGCGGGCCGCCGCGGCCGGGTACGAGGCGCTGGTCCTGACCGTCGACACCCCGGTGGCCGGGCCGCGGCTGCGCGACGTGCGCAACGGCCTGACCATCCCGCCCGCGCTGACCCTGCGGACCGTCGCCGACGCCGCCGTCCACCCCCGCTGGTGGATCGACCTGCTCACCACCGAGCCGCTCGAGTTCGCCTCGCTGCGGTCCTGGGGCGGCACGGTCGCCGAGCTCGCCGACCGCGTCTTCGAGCCCGCCGCGACGCCGGACGACGTCCGCGCGCTGCGGGAGACGTGGTCCGGGGCGCTGGTGGTGAAGGGCGTGCAGACGGCGGAGGACGCGCGGGTGGTCGTGGACGCCGGGGCCGACGCGGTCGTCGTCTCCAACCACGGCGGCCGCCAGCTAGACCGCGCCCCCACCCCGCTGGAGGAGCTGCCCGCGGTGGTGGCCGCGGTCGGCGACCGCGCCGAGGTGTACCTCGACGGCGGCATCCTCGACGGCGCCGACGTGGTGGCCGCCGTCGCCCTCGGGGCCCGCGGCTGCCTGGTGGGCCGGGCCTACCTGTACGGGCTCATGGCCGGCGGCGAGCGCGGGGTGCAGCGGGCCGCGGACATCCTGGCCGGGGACGTCACCCGCACGCTGCGGCTGCTCGGCGTGACCTCGGTCGCCGAGCTGACGCCGGACCGGGTGCGGCTGCGCGACTGACCGCCGCCGGTTGCTCCGCCCACCTGCGACTTCCTAGGGTGCGGCGATGGACGTCGTCGAGGTCGTTCCCGGGTTCGAGCAGTACGCGTTCACCTTCGGCGGCGTCGCTCCCCTGATGCGGATCAGGCCCGGCACGGCGCTGCGGGTCTGGTCCGACGACGCGTTCTGCGGCGCGCTGCAGAAGCCGACCGACCTGTCCGCGGAGAAGGTCGACCTGCGGTTCGTGAACCCCCAGACCGGCCCCTTCCACGTCGAGGGCGCCGAGCCGGGGGACACCCTGGCGCTGCACTTCGTCGCGATGGAGCCGGCGCGCGACTGGGGCGCGTCGGCGGCGATCCCGTTCTTCGGCGGGCTGACCAGCACCGACCGGACGGCGACCCTGCAGGAGCCGCTGCCGGACACGACCTGGATCTACGAGCTCGACCGGGCGGCGAACACGGTCACCTTCGCGGCCCGGCACAGCGAGCTGCAGGTGGCGCTGCCGGTGGCGCCGATGCTGGGCACGGTGGGGGTCGCCCCGCCCGGCGGTGAGGTGCGCAGCTCGCTGGTACCCGAGCGCTTCGGCGGCAACATGGACTCCCCGCAGATGCGGCCGGGCACCACCTGCTTCCTCGGCGTCAACGTCGAGGGGGCGCTGTTCTCGATCGGCGACGGCCACTACCGCCAGGGCGAGGGCGAGGCGTGCGGCACGGCCGTCGAGGGCGCGATGACCACCACGCTGGTCGTGGAGCTGGTGAAGGGCGGGGCACCCCTGTGGCCGCGCCTCGAGGACGACACGCACTGGATGACCGTCGGGTCGAGCCGGCCGCTGGAGGACGCGTGGCGGATCGGCCAGGTCGAGCTGGTGCGGTGGTTCGGCGAGCTGTACGGGCTGCACCCGATGGACGCCTACCAGCTGCTGTCCCAGATCACCGAGGTGCCGATCGCGAACGTGGTCGACGCGAACTACAGCACCGTGGTGAAGGCCCGCAAGTCGCTGCTGCCCCGGGCGGCCGCGTACGACGGGCTGCACGACGACCTCCGCCGCCGTGCGGCGTCCCTGCTCTGACCGGGAGGACCCCTTGGACCTGCAGCTGACCGGCTCGCGCGTGCTCGTCACCGGCGGCACCCGCGGCATCGGCCGCGCCATCGTCGAGGCCTTCGTCGACGAGGGCGCCGTCGTGGAGTTCTGCGCCCGCGACGCCGCGGAGATCGAGGCGACGGAGAAGGCGGTCGCCGAGCGCGGCGGCCGGGCGACCGGCGTGCGGCTCGACGTCCGGGACGGGCCGGCGCTGACCGGCTGGGTCGAGGCCGCGGCGGGCCGGCTCGGCGGGCTGGACGCCGTCGTCGCCAACGTCAGCGCCCTGGCCATCCCCGACACGGAGGAGAACTGGTACACGTCTTTCGAGGTCGACCTCATGCACACCGTCCGCCTGGCGCAGGCGGCGCTGCCGCACCTGGAGGCCAGCCCGCACGGGTCGATCGTCGCCGTCTCCAGCGTCTCCGGGCGCGAGGCCGACTTCGCCGCCGGCCCGTACGGGACCATGAAGACGGCGATCATCGGCTACGTCTCCGGGCTCGCCTTCCAGCTGGCCGGTCGCGGCGTGCGGGCCAACGTGGTCTCGCCCGGCAACACCTACTTCGAGGGCGGGGTCTGGCAGCAGATCGAGCAGGGGAACCCGGACCTCTTCTCCCTCGCCGTGGGGTTGAACCCGACCGGGCACATGGGCACACCCGAGGAGTCGGCCCGGGCGGTGGTCTTCCTCTCCAGCCCGGTGTCCAGCCGCACCACCGGCACCCACCTGGTCGTCGACGGGGGGTTGACCCGCGGCATCCAGCTCTGACCTCGTCGGCCGACGGTGTGCGCCGATGTGCAGTGCCCAGCCCGGGACCTGCACCTGAGCGCACACCGTCCGGGCGTCGGTGCGTCTCGGCAGCGCCGGGAGTGCCGGGTGCGGACGCGGTAGCGGTCACCAGCCCCGGGCGCGCCACTCCGGCAGTGACGGACGCTCGGCGCCCAGCGTCGTGTCCTTGCCGTGGCCCGGGTAGACCCAGGTCCCGTCGGGCAGGGCGCCGAACAGCCGCTCCTCGACGTCGTCGAGGAGGCTGGTGAAGTCCTCCGGCGACCAGGTCTTGCCGACTCCGCCGGGGAAGAGGCTGTCGCCGCTGAACGCGTGCGTGCCGGCGTCGCCCGGGCCGCGCCAGACCAGCGTGATGCTGCCGGGCGTGTGCCCGCGCAGGTGCACCACCTCGAGCACCTGCTCGCCGACCTCGACGGTGTCGCCGTGGGCCACCGTCCGGTCGACCGGCACCGGCAGGTCGCCGGCGTCGGCGGCGTGCGCCACCGTGCGCGCACCGGTGGCCGCGACGACGTCGGGCAGCGCGCGGTGGTGGTCCCAGTGCCCGTGCGTGGTGACGACGGTGCGCAGGTCGGCGTCGCCGATCAGCGCGCGCAGCGTCTCCGGCTCGGCCGCGGCGTCGACGAGCAGCGCCTGGCCGGTGGCGGTGCAGCGCAGCAGGTAGGCGTTGTTGGCCATCTCGCTGACCGCGACCTTGCTGATCACGAGGCCGGGCACCTCCCGCACGTCGGCCGGGCCACCCACCTCGACGTCGCCGGTGTAGGTCATCGGGCCTCCGTTCGAGAACTGTCGGCGAGCGCGGTTACGGTCGCGTCCATGGACGCTAGCGGAGGTCCCGGCGGCGGCCGGGTCGTCGGTCTGCCCGCCACCGAGATCGCCGCGCGGGTCCGCTCCGGCGAGGCCCCCGCCGTCGAGGTGGTCCGCGCGCACCTGGCCCACCTCGCCGACGTCGAGCCGCGGATCGGCGCGTTCCGGGTGGTCCGCGAGCAGGCGGCCCTGGCCGAGGCGGCGGCGGTCGACGCCCGGCCCGACCGCGCGTCCCTCCCGCTGGCCGGCGTCCCGGTGGCGGTGAAGGACAACCTGGCCGTCGCCGGCGAGACGGCGACCGACGGCTGCGCCGACCACCCCGGGGTCCACGCGCCGGGCGACCACGAGGTCGTCGCCCGGCTGCGCGCCGCGGGGGCCGTCGTCGTCGGCATCACCCGGGTGCCGGAGCTGTGCCTCTACGCCGCCACCGACGGGCCGGGCACGGTCACCCGCAACCCCTGGGACACCGCGCTGTCACCGGCCGGGAGCTCCGGGGGCAGCGCCGCCGCGGTCGCCGCCGGCGTGGTGCCGCTGGCCCTGGGCAACGACGGCATGGGCTCGCTGCGGCTGCCGGCCGCCGCCTGCGGGCTGGTCACGCTCAAGCCCGGCCGCGGGCTGGTGCCCACCCTGCCGCTCGACTGGAGCGGCATGGTCGAGAACGGCGTGCTGGCCACCACCGTCGCCGACCTCGCGCTCGGCACCGCCGTCCTCGCCGGGCAGCCGCCGGCCGCCCCGCCCGACCCGGGCCGGCCGCTGCGGATCGCCGTCGCCCGCCGGTCGCCGGTCCCCGGCGCCCGTCCCGACGGCCCGGCCCGCGCCGCGGTGGAGCGGACGGCGCGGCTGCTGCGCGGCGCCGGTCACGTCGTGGACGAGCGCGACCCGGTGGTGCCGCTCGACGCGGCGGTCGGCGGCCTCGCCCGGTGGTTCGCCGGTGCGCACGACGACGCCGCCGCCCTCGGACTCGACCCCGCGGCGCTGCAGCCGCGCAGCCGCGGCCACGCCCGCCTCGGCCGACTGGCCCGCCGCGCCGGCCTGGTCCGGCCGGCCACCGCCGAGCGGTTCCGGGCGCGGACGGCGGCGTTCTTCGCCGAGCACGACCTCGACGTGCTGCTCAGCCCCATCACCAACGGCCCGCCGCTGCCGGCGCGGCCCTGGCACGAGCGCGGCGTGTGGGCCAACGTCACGGCCGGCGCCCGCTGGGGCCCGTGGGCCTCGCCGTGGAACCTGGCCGGGTTCCCCGCCGCGGTCGTGCCGGTCGGCACCCGGCCCGAGGGGGTGCCGGTGGCCGTCCAGCTGGTCGGCCCCCCGGGCAGCGAGACGCGACTACTCTGGCTGGCCGGAGAGCTGGAGCGCCGGCAGCCCTGGCGGCGGCACGCGCCGGTCTTCGACCCCGCCGGCGGCGGAGCCGGAGCCCGTGCCGGAGCGCCGTCGCCGGCTCCCGTCTGAGCACACCCGCAGCAGACGGCAACGTCGCCGTCGTCACGGATTGCGCCCGGGCAGTGACGGCGTTGCCCGTATCGACATCTCGACATCCTGACCGCGGCCCGGCGAGACCGGCCGGCCCGGCTGACCGACAGGGATCACATTGGACCGTCTCGTCGTCCGCGGCGCCCGTGAGCACAACCTCAAGGACGTCCACCTCGACCTGCCCCGCGACGCCCTGATCGTCTTCACCGGGCTGTCCGGGTCGGGCAAGTCGAGCCTGGCCTTCGACACCATCTTCGCCGAGGGCCAGCGGCGCTACGTCGAGTCGCTGTCGGCCTACGCCCGCCAGTTCCTCGGCCAGATGGACAAGCCCGACGTCGACTTCATCGAGGGGCTGTCCCCGGCGGTGTCGATCGACCAGAAGTCGACCAACCGCAACCCGCGCTCGACCGTCGGCACGATCACCGAGGTCTACGACTACCTGCGGCTGCTCTACGCCCGCGCCGGCCAGCCGCACTGCCCCAACTGCGGCAAGCCGATCTCGCGCCAGACGCCGCAGCAGATCGTCGACCAGGTGCTGGCGATGGAGGAGGGCACCCGCTTCCAGGTGCTCGCGCCGGTCGTGCGCGCCCGCAAGGGCGAGTACGTCGACCTGTTCAGCTCGCTGCAGACCCAGGGCTTCTCCCGGGTCCGGGTCGACGGCGTGGTGCACCCGCTCACCGAGCCGCCGAAGCTGAAGAAGCAGGAGAAGCACACGATCGAGGTCATCGTCGACCGGCTGACGGTGAAGGAGAGCGCCAAGCGCCGCCTCACCGACTCGGTCGAGACGGCGCTCGGCCTGGCCGGCGGCCTGGTGGTCCTCGACTTCGTCGACCTGCCCGAGGGCGACCCGGAGCGGGAGCGCACCTTCTCCGAGCACCTGGCCTGTGTCGACGACGGCCTGTCGTTCGAGGCGCTCGAGCCGCGCAGCTTCTCCTTCAACTCGCCGTTCGGCGCCTGCCCCGAGTGCACCGGCATCGGCACCCGCAAGGAGGTGGACCCCGACCTCGTCATCCCCGACCCGGAGAAGAGCCTCGCCGAGGGCGCGGTCGCCCCGTGGGCCGGGTCGATGAGCAACGAGTACTTCCAGCGGCTGCTGTCCGGGCTCGCCGACCAGCTAGGTTTCTCCATGGACACCCCGTGGGAGAAGCTGCCGGCCAAGGTGCAGAAGGCGGTGCTGCACGGCTCGCCGGACCAGGTGCACGTCCGGTACAAGAACCGCTACGGCCGCGAGCGCAGCTACTACGCCGCGTTCGAGGGCGTGCTGCCCTTCCTCGAGCGGCGGCACGAGGACACCGACAGCGACTACATGCGGGACAAGTACGAGGGCTACATGCGCGACGTGCCCTGTCCCGTCTGCCACGGGACCCGGCTCAAGCCGGAGATCCTCGCCGTCAAGCTCAGCGGCCGCTCGATCGCCGAGGTCACCGGCCTGTCGATCGGCGAGGCCGCCGACTGGCTGCGCGCCCTGGAGCTGGGCGAGCGCGAGCGGGCGATCGCCGACCGCGTGCTCAAGGAGATCCAGGCGCGGCTGTCGTTCCTCGTCGACGTCGGCCTGGACTACCTGTCCCTCGACCGGCCGGCCGCGACGCTGGCCGGTGGCGAGGCGCAGCGGATCCGGCTGGCCACCCAGATCGGCTCGGGGCTGGTGGGCGTCCTGTACGTCCTCGACGAGCCCTCGATCGGGCTGCACCAGCGCGACAACACCCGGCTGATCGAGACGCTGGTGCGGCTGCGCGACATGGGCAACACGCTCATCGTCGTCGAGCACGACGAGGACACCATCAAGACCGCGGACTGGGTGGTCGACATCGGCCCGGGCGCCGGTGAGCACGGCGGCGAGGTGATCGTCAGCGGCACCGTCGAGGAGCTGCTGGCCAGCGAGCGCTCGATGACCGGGCAGTACCTGTCCGGGCGGCGGGAGATCACCGTGCCGAAGGTGCGGCGGCAGCCGCAGCCCGGCCGCGAGCTCGTCGTGAAGGGCGCCCGCGAGCACAACCTCAAGGGCGTCGACGTCACGTTCCCGCTCGGCCTGCTGGTCGGCGTCACCGGGGTGTCCGGGTCGGGCAAGTCGAGCCTGGTCAACGACATCCTCTACACGGTGCTGGCCAACCAGCTCAACCGGGCGCGGATGGTGCCCGGGCGGCACCGCACGGTCACCGGCCTGGAGCACCTGGACAAGGTCGTGCACGTCGACCAGTCGCCGATCGGCCGCACGCCGCGGTCCAACCCGGCCACCTACACCGGCGTCTGGGACCAGGTCCGCAAGCTGTTCGCGCAGACGTCGGAGGCGAAGATCCGCGGCTACCAGCCGGGGCGCTTCTCGTTCAACGTCAAGGGCGGGCGCTGCGAGGCGTGCTCCGGCGACGGCACGATCAAGATCGAGATGAACTTTCTGCCGGACGTCTACGTCCCGTGCGAGGTGTGCAAGGGCGCCCGGTTCAACCGGGAGACCCTCGAGGTGCACTACAAGGGCAAGACGGTCGCCGAGGTCCTCGACATGCCGATCGAGGAGGCCGCGGACTTCTTCGCCGCGATCCCGTCGATCTCCCGGTACCTGCGCACCCTCACCGACGTCGGGCTGGGCTACGTGCGGCTGGGCCAGCCGGCCACGACGCTGTCCGGCGGCGAGGCGCAGCGGGTGAAGCTGGCCAGCGAGCTGCAGAAGCGGTCCAACGGCCGCAGCGTGTACGTCCTCGACGAGCCGACCACCGGCCTGCACTTCGAGGACATCCGCAAGCTGCTGCTGGTGCTGCAGGGCCTGGTCGACAAGGGCAACTCGGTGATCGTCATCGAGCACAACCTCGACGTGATCAAGAGCGCCGACTGGCTGATCGACATGGGTCCCGAGGGCGGGTTCCGGGGCGGCACGGTGGTGGCCGAGGGGCCGCCGGAGTTCGTGGCGTCGGTGCCCGAGTCGCACACCGGCCGCTACCTGGTGCCGATGCTCGACCCCGCGGCGGTCGAGGCCGCCGCGGCAGGCCCGAAGAAGCGGGCCACCCGCAAGCGCGCGAGCTGACGCCTCCCGCACGACGGCGCCGGTCCCGGGACGTCCCCGGGGCCGGCGCCGTCGTCGTCGGCGGACCCGGGTGCGGTGCGGCGGACTCAGCCGCGACGGCGGAGGACGGCGACCGCGCCTCCGGCGAGCAGGGCCACCGCGGCGACGGGGAGCACCCAGCCGGGGAGGCCTCCGCCGCCGGACGACGCGGACGCCGTGTCGGTCCCGGTGTCGGTGGTCGGGGCTGCCTCGTCGGGCGTCGGTGCCGGCGTGGTGCTGGTCGGCGTGCTGGTGGTCGGTGCGGCGGTGGTCGGTGCGGCGGTGGTCGGGATCGGTGTGGCCGGGGCGAAGTCGAACGCGAACGTGCCGTCGAGGGCGTGACCGTCGTCGGCGACCGCTGACCAGGTGACGGTGTGCCGGCCCGCTGCCGTCAGCGCGACCGGTGCGGTGAGGACGGCGCCGTCGTGCGCCACGGGCCCGGACCCCACGGGCGCGCCGTCGGGCCCGGTCACCGTGACCTCACCGCCCAGCACGGAGGCGCTGAAGGTGAGCGTCACCGCCTGCGGGGCGGCGGTGACGCTCGTGTCGGCCGCCGGCTCGGTGGTCCGCAGGCCGGTGTGCGCCGACGCGGTGCCGGGCGCGGCCAGCAGGAGGCCGAGGACGAGCACCACCGTCGCCAGGAAGCGGGCTGGTACCGCGGGTGAGCGAGCGACGGCCGGCGACACGGGACCTCCAGGAGTACGGGTGTTCACGTGCATGGTCGTCGCCGAGCGCCGTGCGGTTCCCGTTGGTCCGTCCTCGGGTCCGGCGCCTCGCTCAGTAAGGCGGTGGTTCGGTGGTGGCGGTGAGGCCTGACGGGGTGGTGACGGTGAGGGTGCCGTCGGGGGCCAGGTGGTGGGTCCAGCCGGGTGCCTGAGGAAGGACCCCGTCCTCCCCGCCCTTCGCAAGCTCAGGGCGGGACCCTGGACGGGGCCGTCGAGCGGTGGTGGCCGGTGCAGTAGCCGGCCAGGTTGGCTGCGGTGGTGGGGCCGGCGGGCCAGGGGGTGTGGTGGTCGAGTTCGCCGTGGCGGGGGACGGGGCGGCGGCAGCCGGGGAAGCGGCAGCGCCGGTCGCGGGCGCGCACGAACCGGTCCAGGGCCGCGGTGGGTCGGTAGCCGGGGCTCTCGCCCGGGGGGCTCACTCCGGCGCCGGCGCGGGCGGCCTGCTGTAGTCCGGGCAGGTCGGTGAGGGCGAGCAGGGCGCCGGTGACCGCATCGGTGAGGGCGAGGCGGGGCCGGTCGGCCAGCCCGCCGCCGGCGGTGCGGGCGAGCAGGTCGGCCAGGTCGGCGCGGGCCTGATCGGCGGCGGCGGCCAGCGCGCTCAGCGCGTCGGGTGCGGCGCTGACTCGCCCGGCGGGGCTGGTGGCCCAGGCGGTCTCGTCGGCGGTGTCGGCGCGTTCGGCGGTGGCCACCGTCCGGCGGGCGTGGCCGAGGGCGCGTTCGAGGGTGAGCAGGGCGGTGCCGGCGTCGTCGACGGCGCGGTCGGCGCGCACCCACCACCCGTCGGGCACGGCCGGGCCGGGGTGCGGTGGGGGTGGCGCATCGAGCGAGATTTCGGGCGGTGGCCCGTCCTCGTCGAGATAGCAGGGGGCCGGCTCGGCGTCGAACTCCCCGGCCAGGACGCGGTGTTCCAGCTCCTGCGACCAGCGCGCGAAGTCCTCCGCCGCGGACACAATCGCGGATGTGCCCGCCGTGGCGGCCGGCTCGGTGTCGGTGGGCTCGGTGTCGGTGGCGGCCGCGTGACCGGTCAGGGCGGCGAGCAGGGCACGCACCACCTCGGCGGGCACCACCTGGCCGTCGATCTCGCACGGGGCATCCCCGCCCAGCAGCGCCCCGACCGGGGCGACCACCGTCAGCGCGACCTGCACCGGCGGCAGCCCGGTCTCACCGGGGCGCAGCACCAGGTCCAGCAGGCAGTCGGCCATCTTCTGCCCGCGGCTGCGGCCATCGGCCGGATCGGCGGGCAGCGCGTCGGCGTGCGCGCCCAGCGCCGCCAGCAGCGCGCACGCCTCCGGCGTGCTCAGCAGCGCCGACACCACCGACATGCCGGCCACCCGGTCCGGGCGGGCGGCCACGCCGCGCCGGCGGAGCGCGCGGGCCAGGTCGCGGGCGGCGTCGCGGGCGCGGTGGGCGAGCACCACCCGGCGCACCTTGTCGCCCAGCTGCGCCGGGGTGGTCACCGACCGGCCGGCCAGCCAGGCCAGCAGCTCGGTCTCGAGGCGGGCGCGCAGCGCGTGGTCGGCGATCGGCGCGACGTGCTCGAGCAGGCACCACAGGTGCCCGGGATGCAGCCGCCCCGCCTGCAGCGCGGCCAGGGCGCCAGGCAGCCGGTGCACCAGGGTGAGGGAGCGGACCAGCTCCTCCGCCCGCTGCGCGGTCACGTTCAACGCGATCGCCAGCTCGGCGGTGGCCCACTCACTCACCGGCCGCAGCACCTCGGCCCGCGCCGCCCACCGCTCGGCCGCCATCGCGCCGGGCTCCCCGGGCTGGCGGTCGGCGCAGGCGGGACAGGTAGCGGCGAAGGCCGCGATCGTCCGCGCCCGCAACGCCGTCTGCCGGGAGATCTCCCCGGTCGGCGGCCTGCACCGCACCCAGCGGCCCCGACGCCCACCCCACGGGAGGGCCGTCGAGCACCGGCTGCAGGACCACCGTTACATGTTCGATCACACGTTCGAGCAGGTTGGCGATCAAGCCGCATGGGGAGAAACCGCTGCTCAGAGGCTCGCCAAGGACGTCGTCCAGGAGTCTGAGCCGCCCGGTGATCACCCCTTGAGCGGAACAAGCGCCGCCCGTATCGTCGCTGTGACCGACGTCACGCCGTCGATCGGGCGTGGCGGGGTCCTGCGATGGAGGAGACGCCGATGAGCGCGCTCACGCCCGACTGCGATCCCGACCTGTCCCACTGCGGCAAGCCCGAACACAGGTCCGGCGGCGTGCGCTCCACCCTCGTCCTCCTCGCGCTGGTCGCCGTCGCCGCGCTCGCGGTCACGGGCGACGCCGTCCCCGGGGCCGTCGCCGTCCTGGCCGGCGGGGTGGGGCTGGTCGCGGCGCTCGTGCTCGGTGCCCGCGTCGTGCGGTTCACCCAGCGGGCCGCCGCAACGGTGCACCTGCCCGCGCTGAGCCGGTCCCGCGCCACCGGCTGACCTGGGTGGGGCAGGCTGACCCCCGACGACGACGTCCGAGGAGGCCCGCCCGTGACCGAACCCACCTTCGTCCCCGCCGCCGACGGCGCCCAGCTGGCCGAGCGCCGCTGGACGCCCGACGGCGAGGTCCGCGCGACCGTCCAGGTGGTGCACGGGCTCTCCGAGCACGCCGGCCGCTACGGCCGGCTGGCATCGGCGCTCACCGCCCGGGGGTTCGCCGTCGCCGCGCTCGACCAGCGCGGGCACGGGCTCACCGCGCGGTCCACCGGGCCCGGCCGCTTCGGTGACCCGAGGGCCGGGCACGCGGCCACCAGCGACGCCGTCCTCGACGACGTCCGCGACCTCGGCGAGCGGCTGGCCGCCGACCACCCCGACGTCCCGCGGTTCCTGATCGGCCACTCCCTGGGCTCGGTCGTGGCGCTGGCCTCGGCCGAGCGCGACGGCACCGACCTCGACGGGCTGGTGCTCTCCGGCCCCATCGGCGTCGCCCCCCACTTCGCCGCCGCGGCCGAGCAGCTGGCGGCTGCGGTCGCGGCCGGCATGGGGGAGCAGCCGCTGGACGTCCTCAGCGGGTTCAACGCGGCCTTCGAGCCGGCCCGCACCCAGCACGACTGGCTCAGCCGCGACCCGGCCGAGGTCGACGCCTACCTCGCCGACCCGCTCTGCGGCGACGACTTCCCTCCCACCCACGGCTACGGCGCCGCGATGCTCGCCCTCGCCGCCCGGGTGGCGAGCCCCGAGGCCGTGACCGGCCTGCCCGCCGGGCTGCCCGTGCTGGTCCTGTCGGGGCAGCGGGACCCGGTCGGCGGGGAGGACGCCTCCCAGGTCACCGCGCTGGCCGGGCTGCTGCGCGAGCGCGGCCTGCCGGTCGAGCAGCACGTCTACCCCGACGCGCGGCACGAGGTCTTCAACGAGACCAACCGCGACGAGGTGACCGCCGACCTGCTCTCCTGGCTCGAGGACCACCTGCCCTGACGGCGCCGGGCTCCAGGAGGACGACACCGTGAGCCGGGCCGGCGAGGACTCCAACCGGCGGATGCTGCGCGCCCGGGACGCCATGGACCGCAGCTACGGCGAGCCGCTCGACGTCGCCGCGCTGGCCCGGGTCGCGCACGTCTCGCCGGCGCACTTCAGCCGCACCTTCCGGGCCACCTTCGGGGAGACCCCCAACAGCTACCTGCGGCGACGGCGGGTGGAGCGGGCGATGTTCCTGCTGCGCAGCACCGACCGCTCGGTCACCGACGTCTGCCTGGCGGTCGGCTTCTCCAGCCTGGGCACGTTCAGCCGGGTGTTCGCCGAGATCGTCGGCGAGCCGCCGAGCGCGTACCGGCGGCGCGGGCCGCTGGCGCCGGTGCCCTCGTGCTTCGGGATGCGCTGGCTGCGGCCGAGCGAGAAGACAGCAGTTCCGGAGAAGCCCGCCGACGACGGCGGCCCCTAGCGTCACCTGCATGTTGACCTCGATCTCGATCACCTCCCTCTACGTGCTGGACCAGGACCAGGCGCTGGACTTCTACGTCGGCAAGCTGGGCTTCGAGGTCCAGACCGACCAGCAGTTCGGGCCGATGCGCTTCCTCACCGTCGCCCTCCCGAACGACCCCGGGCACGCCGTGCTGCTCGAGCGGCCCGCCCCGCCGTCGGTGAGCGCGGAGATCGCCGACACGGTGCGCGACCTCGTCACCAAGGGCGCCGGCGGCGGGCACCTGTTCCTCACCACCGACGACGCGCACAAGACCCACGCCGAGCTGAGGGAGAAGGGCGTCGAGCTGCCCGAGGAGCCGGTCGTGCAGCCCTACGGCATCGACTTCGGGCTGCGCGACCCGTTCGGCAACTCGGTGCGCATCGCCCAGATGACGCCGGCCGGCTGACCCCCGGGGCGGCTCGCGGGGTGGCGGTTGAGCGGCCGGGGGCGCGGGTCTAGCGTCCGGTGTGATCGCCGTCACCCCCGAGGGGAGGCCGCCGGTGGCGCTCACCCGGAGGTCGTTCCTCGCCGGGGCGCTGGCCGCCCCGGCGCTGGCCTCCGTCGCCGGGGCGCTGGCCGGGTGCGCGGGCACCGTGGTGCAGCCCGGCGACCTCTCCCGGCTGCGGGTGATGGCGCCGGCCAGCCCGGGCGGCGGCTGGGACACCACCGCCCGCGTCTTCCAGCGCGTCGTGCAGACCAGCGGCCTGGCGCGCAACGTGCAGGTGTTCAACGTCGAGGGTGCGGGCGGCACCATCGGCCTGGGACAGCTCGCCCGCGAGACCGACGACGCGCTGCTCATGATGATGGGCCTGGTCATGGTGGGCGCCGTCGACACCAACGACTCCGCCACCCGGCTCACCGACGTCACCCCGATCGCCCGGCTCATCGGCGAGACGGAGCTCATCGTCGCCCCGGCCGACGCGCCGTACTCCGACATCGGCGGCTTCGTGGAGGCCTGGGCGGCCGACCCCGCCGGTACCCCGATCGCCGGCGGGTCGGCGGGCGGCACCGACCAGATCCTGGCCGGACTGCTCGCCCGGGCCGCCGGCATCGACCCCGCGCAGGTCAACTACATCGCCTACTCCGGCGGTGGGGAGTCCCTCGCCGCGCTGCTCGGCAACCAGGTCGCCGCCGGGATCTCCGGCACCGCCGACTACGGCGAGCAGGTCCGCACCGGGGACCTGGTCGGCCTGGCGGTGTCGACGGCGGAGCGCTCCGGGCAGGTGCCCGACGTCCCGACGCTCGTGGAGTCCGGCTTCGACGTCGAGGTGGACAACTGGCGCGGGCTCATGGCCCGGCCCGACATGTCCGACCAGGCCCGCGAGGACCTCACCGCGCTCGTCGTCGACGTGCACGACAGCGACGAGTGGGCCGAGGCGCTGGAGACCAACGGCTGGACCGACCTGCTGCTGGCCGGCGAGGAGTACGGGCGGTTCCTGGCCGAGGAGGAGCAGCGGGTGCTGGCGATCCTGCGCGAGATCGGGCTGGTGCAGTGAGCACCGCGGCCCGCGACCCCGGCGCCCCCGCGCCCGCCCCGCCCCCGGCCGGCGTCAGCCGCGGTGAGCTGGCCATGGTCGTGCTGCTCGGCGTGCTGGGCCTCTACCTCATCCTCGACGCGGCCAACATCGCCGTCCCGGGCTCGGCGAACACCATCGGCCCGCGGTTCTTCCCCTACCTCATCGGCGGCGTCGTGCTCGCCACCGCGCTGGCGCTCGGGTTCCGCGTGCTCCGCGGCGACCGCGGGCCCTCCGACGAGAGCGAGGACGTCGACCCCGACGCCCCGACGTCGTGGCGCGCGGTGGGGATCATCGCCGTCGCCTTCCTCGGCCACGCGCTGCTCATCAACGTCGTCGGCTGGCCGCTGGCGGTGACGCTGATGTTCGGCGTGGTGGCCTGGGCGCTCGGCGCCCGCGGGGTGGTGCGGCCGCTGCTGGCCGGCGGCGTCCTGTCGGTCGTGGTGTGGATCGTGTTCGTCAAGGGCCTCGGCGTCGCCCTGCCCGGCGGCACCCTGCTCGAGCTGGCGACGGGCTGGTGGTGATGGGCGCCCTCTCCGACCTGGCCGGCGGCTTCGCCGACGCGCTCACCCCGGTCAACCTGCTCTTCGCGCTGCTCGGCGTGCTGCTCGGCACCGCCGTCGGGGTGCTGCCCGGCATCGGCCCGGCGATGACCGTCGCGCTGCTGCTGCCGGTCACCTACGCGCTGGAGCCGACGACGGCGTTCATCATGTTCGCCGGCATCTACTACGGCGGCATGTACGGCGGGTCGACGACGTCGATCCTGCTCAACACCCCCGGCGAGTCCAGCTCGATCATGACCGCGCTCGAGGGCAACCGGATGGCCAAGGCCGGCCGCGGCGCCGCCGCGCTGGCCACGGCGGCGATCGGCTCCTTCGTCGCCGGCACGATCGCCACCCTGCTCCTCGCGCTGGTCGCGCCCACCGTCGTCGACCTGGCCATCGGCATCACGCCGGCCGACTACTTCGCCCTCGCCGTGCTGGCCTTCGTCGCGGTGGCCACCGTGCTCGGCGCCTCGCCACTGCGCGGGCTGGCCTCCCTCGGCGTCGGCCTCTACCTCGGGCTGGTCGGCACCGACGTGCTCACCGGCCAGGAGCGGTTCACCCTCGGCATCCCGCAGCTGTCCGACGGCATCGACGTCGTCGTGGTGGCCGTGGCGCTGTTCGCCGTGGGGGAGGCGCTGTACGTGGCCTCCCGGCTGCGGCGCGGACCGGTCCAGGTGATGGCGGCGTCCGGGCCGTGGTTCACCCGGCGGGACCTGCGCCGCTCGGTCGGCCCGTGGCTGCGCGGGACGGCGCTGGGGTTCCCGCTGGGAGCGCTGCCGGCCGGCGGCGCGGAGATCCCGACGTTCCTGTCCTACGCCGCGGAGCGGAAGCTCACCAGGCACCCCGAGGAGTTCGGCCGGGGCGCCATCGAGGGCGTCGCCGGCCCGGAGGCGGCCAACAACGCCGCGGCCGCCGGCGTGCTCGTCCCGCTGCTGACCCTGGGTCTGCCCACCTCCGCGACGGCGGCGATCATCCTGGCCGCGTTCCAGGGCTACGGCATCCAGCCCGGCCCGACGCTGCTGTCCACCGAGTCCTCGCTGGTCTGGACCCTCATCGCCTCGCTGCTCATCGGCAACCTCATGCTGCTGGTGCTGAACCTGCCGCTCGCGCGGGTGTGGGTGCAGCTGTTGCGGGTGCCGCGGCCCTATCTCTACGCCGGGATCCTGCTGTTCGCCTCCCTCGGCTGCTACGCGGTCAACGCCGACCCGCTGGACCTGGTCCTCCTGCTGGTCCTCGGCCTGCTCGGCTTCGCGATGCGCCGCTACGGCTGGCCGGTGGCACCGGCGGTGATCGGGCTGATCCTCGGGCCGGTCGCCGAGACCAACCTGCGGCGGGCGCTGGCGATCAGCAGCGGCGACCTCGGCGTCCTGGTCGAGACCTGGTTCAGCCGCGTGGTCCTGGCCCTCGCGCTGGTCGCGCTGGTGGCGCCGATCGTGCTGCGGGCGGTCCGGGGGCGGCGGTCCACGCCGGAGGAGCTGCAGGCGGGCGAGGGCCTGCGGCACCCCGACGGCGGCCCGCGCGCGTCCGTCGGGGCCCGGGACGGCGACGAGGAGGAGCGGTGAGCCAGTCACAGCCGGTGGTCGTCGTCGGGCACGTGCCCACCCCGCGCGGGCGGGCCGCGCTCGACCACGCCATCGGCGAGGCCGAGCGGCGCGGCGCCCGGCTGGTGGTGGTCAACAGCACCCGCGGCGACGCGCTGGTCGACGAGGAGTACCTGCAGGGCGATCCGCTGCGCCGGCTGCGCGACGAGCTCACCGTCTCCGGCGTCCCGTTCGAGCTGCGCCAGCCGATCGGCCGCGACGTCGCAGAGGAGCTCGCCGACGCCGTCACCGAGACCGGCGCCGAGCTGGTCGTCATCGGGCTGCGCCGGCGCAGCGCCGTGGGCAAGCTGCTCATGGGCAGTGCCGCCCAGCGGATCCTGCTGACCGTGGAGTGCCCGGTGCTGGCGGTGAAGGGACCACCCGGGGCCGACCGCCGGTGATGGCCCCGCCGGTGGGCGCTACCCCACGGGACGGGCGTCGGGCGCGGCCGCGGTGCGGGGCGGCGGTGCCCCCGCCGGGGCGTCCACCTCGCGCCAGAACGCGTCGACGCGGGCGTTCCACCGGTCGGGAACCTCCTGGAACGGCTGGTGGCACTCGGTCGGCCACAACTCGAAGCGGGCCCCCGGGACCGCGTCGGCGACGGCGCGGCCGAGGTCGCGGGCGGTGGAGTCGACCCCGCCGGCGAGCACCAGCGTCGGCGCGGTGATCCGCGCGGGGCGGTCGGGGACGTCGTCGTCGTGGAAGGCGGCCAGGTAGGCCTGCAGGTCCCGCGGCGCCTGCTTGTGCGGGAAGGCCAGCACCTCCTCGACGAAGGCGGCGACGGTGCCGTCCCCGTGCGCCCGCGGGGTGTAGATGTCGAGGAAGAACCCCTCGAGGAAGTCCCGCTCGCTGGGGGCCGCCGCGACCAGCCACTGCACGAACCGCAGCCACGCCCGCAGGTAGGCGTCCGGCAGCGCCCAGGTGCTCTGCAGCACCAGGCTGGCGACCAGGTCGGGCCGCTGCACCGCCAGCTCCTGGGCCACGATGCTGCCGCCCGAGAACCCGGCCACGTGCGCCAACCGGACGCCGAGGCCGTCGAGCACGCCGGCGGCGTCCCCGGCCATGGTGGCCACCGTCAGCGGCCCGGGAGGCATCGCGGTGCGCCCGGCCCCACGGGTGTCGAAGGCGGTCAGCCGGTAGCGGTCGGCGAGCCCGTCGAGCTGGAACTGCCACGACTCGACGGTGTCGGCGGCGCCCCCGAGCAGCAGCACGTCGGGGCCGGCGCCCACCTGCTCGGTCCAGACGTCGAGGCCGCCGCTGCGGACGTGGGTGCCCATGGCCGTGCTCCTCCCGGCTGGCCGCCCCTGCCCGGCCGAGGGTGCTGCCCGGACCCCGCGGGAGGACAGGGCCGGAGGTCCCCGGCGGTCCTCGGAGGTGCTCGGCGGCCCGTGGGGGTCCCCGGAATGCCACCGGTGTGGTTCCCGGGACGGGAGACGGGCGGACCGTCGTCCTCCCCACCTAGTGTGGGTGTGTGCCCGACCCGTCCACGTACCGACCGGCGGTCGGCTCCATCCCCGAGTCGCCGGGGGTCTACAAGTTCCGGGACCCCAACGGCCGCGTCGTCTACGTCGGCAAGGCCAAGAGCCTCCGGCAGCGGCTGAACAGCTACTTCGCCGACGTCGCCGGTCTGCACCCGCGCACCCGCCAGATGGTGACGACGGCGGCGAGCGTCGAGTGGACCGTCGTCGGCACCGAGGTCGAGGCCCTCCAGCTCGAGTACAACTGGATCAAGGAGTTCGACCCGCGGTTCAACGTCCGCTACCGCGACGACAAGAGCTACCCGTCGCTGGCCGTGACGCTCAACGAGGAGTACCCGCGGCTGCAGGTCATGCGCGGCCCCAAGAAGAAGGGGGTCCGCTACTTCGGCCCGTACGCCCACGCCTGGGCCATCCGCGAGACGCTCGACACCCTCACCCGGGTCTTCCCCGCCCGCACCTGCTCCAACGGCGTCTTCAAGCGCGCCGGGCAGATCGGCCGGCCCTGCCTGCTCGGCTACATCGGCAAGTGCGCCGCCCCGTGCGTGGGCCGGGTCAGCGCCGAGGAGCACCGGCAGATCGTCGACGACTTCTGCGACTTCATGGCCGGCCGCACCGACCTCATGGTCCGGCGCCTCGAGCGCGAGATGGCCGAGGCGAGCGAGGCGCTGGAGTTCGAGCGGGCCGCGCGGCTGCGCGACGACCTCGGCGCGCTCAGGCGCGCGATGGAGAAGCAGGCCGTCGTCCTCGGCGACGGCACCGACGCCGACGTCGTCGCCTTCGCCCAGGACGAGCTCGAGGCCGCCGTCCAGGTCTTCCACGTCCGCGGCGGGCGGGTCCGCGGCCAGCGCGGCTGGATCATCGACAAGGTCGAGGAGGTCACCACCGGCGAGCTGGTCGAGCAGTTCCTGCTGCAGGTCTACGGCGGCGTCGACGAGACCACCGGCGTCACCGAGGGCGGCGAGGCGGTGCCCAAGGAGGTGCTCGTCCCCGAGCTCCCCGACGACGCCGACGTCTACGAGGAGCTGCTCGGCGAGCTGCGCGGCTCCCGGGTGTCGCTGCGGGTGCCGCAGCGCGGCGACAAGCGCAGCCTCATGGAGACCGTCGAGCGCAACGCCAAGGAGGCCTTCGCCCGCCACCGGGTCAAGCGCTCCAGCGACCTCACCGCCCGCTCGCTCGCCCTGTCGGAGCTGCAGGAGGCCCTCGAGCTGCCCGAGGCGCCCCTGCGCATCGAGTGCATCGACGTCTCGCACGTGCAGCAGACCAACGTCGTCGCCTCGATGGTGGTCTTCGAGGACGGCCTGCCCAAGAAGTCCGACTACCGGCGCTTCTCCGTCCAGCACGGCACCGACGACACCGCGGCCATGGCCGAGGTGGTCCGCCGCCGCTTCGCCCGCCACCTCAAGGAGGAGGCCGACCGTCGCGACGAGCAGGGGGTCGCCGCGGAGGAGGGCCGGCCGCGCCGGTTCGCCTACCCGCCGAACCTGCTGGTCGTCGACGGCGGCGCCCCGCAGGTGGCCGCCGCGGCGCGCTCCCTCGACGAGCTCGGCGTCGTCGACGTCGCCGTCTGCGGGCTGGCCAAGCGCATGGAGGAGGTGTGGCTGCCCGGCGAGTCCGACCCGGTGGTCCTGCCGCGCACCTCCGAGGCGCTCTACCTGCTGCAGCGGGTGCGCGACGAGGCCCACCGGTTCGCGATCACCTACCACCGGCAGAAGCGGTCGGTGAGCATGCTGGTCTCTCTCCTGGACGACGTCCCCGGCCTCGGGGAGACGCGGCGGAAGGCGCTGATGAAGCAGTTCGGGTCGCTCAAGCGGCTGCGCGCGGCCACGGTCGAGGAGCTCACGGCGGTGCCCGGCATCGGCCGGCGCACGGCCGAGGCGGTGCTGGCCGCCGTCGCCGAGCCCGCGGAGGACGCCACCGGCCCGGCGGGGGAGGAGCCGGCCGAGGAGGTCGTGGAGAGCACGACGGCGCCGGCCGGCCCGGCGCAGCGGGGCACGCCCACCCCCGGCGCCGGCGCCACCGCCGAGGTCGGCCGGGTCGCCTCGTGAGCGGCGACCGGATGACCGGCACGGGCCCCGACGCCCCGACCGGCGGGTCGGCCGCGCGGGAGGGGCAGGCCGGCCCGCAGGCCGACGTCCCCGCCGGGCTCGACGGCACGAGCACCGAGACGCCGCCGGTCGAGGTGGTCGTCGTCACCGGCCTGTCGGGGGCGGGCAAGAACAGCGCCGGGCGGGTCATGGAGGACCTCGGCTGGTACGTCGTGGAGAACCTGCCGCCGGCGCTGCTGCTGCCGATGGTCGAGCTCGGCGCCCGCGGCGACGTGCGGCGCTTCGCCGCCGTCGTCGACGTCCGCAGCCGGGCCTTCTCCAGCGACCTGCAGGAGGCCATCCGGGTGCTCGCGGAGGCCGGGCACCGCCCGCGGGTGGTGTACGTGCACGCCCGCGACGAGGTGCTGGTGCGCCGCTACGAGTCCAACCGGCGCGAGCACCCGCTGCAGGGCTCCGGGCGGCTCATCGACGGCATCACCGCCGAGCGGGCGCTGCTCACCGGCATCGCCGGCGAGGCCGACCTGTGGGTGGACACCAGCGACCTCAACGTCCACCAGCTGCGCGCCACCCTGGAGAACGCCTTCGCCCGCGAGGGCCGCACCCCGCCGCTGACGGCGACCGTGCTCAGCTTCGGCTTCAAGTACGGCCTGCCGCTGGACGCCGACCTCGTCGTCGACGCCCGCTTCCTGCCCAACCCGCACTGGCTGCCCGAGCTGCGGCACCACACCGGGCAGGACGCCGACGTGCGCGACTACGTCCTCGGCCAGCACGACGCCGGGCCGTTCCTCGACCGCTACACCGAGGTGCTGCGGCTGCTCATCCCCGGCTACCGGCGCGAGGGCAAGCGCTACCTGACGCTCGCGGTCGGCTGCACCGGCGGCAAGCACCGCAGCGTCGCCATCGCCGAGGAGTTCGCCCGCCGGCTGGCCGCCGACGGCATCGACGCGGTCGCGCGCCACCGCGACCTGGGCCGCGAGTAGTGGGCGGCCCGAGGGTCGTCGCGTTCGGCGGGGGCCACGGCCTGGCCGCCGCGCTGGCCGCCTGGCGCCGGATCACCCCCGACCTCACCGCCGTGGTCACCGTGGCCGACGACGGCGGCTCCTCCGGCCGCATCCGCCGGGAGATGCCGGTGCTGCCGCCCGGCGACCTGCGCATGGCGCTGGCCGCCCTCGCCGACGACGAGGGCGGTCGCCAGGAGATGGCCCGGCTGCTGCAGCACCGGCTCGGCGGCTCCGGCGCGCTCGCCGGCCACCCGGTGGGCAACCTCGTCCTCACCGGGCTGGTCGAGCTGCACGGCGGGGACACCGTGCGCGCGCTCGACGCCGTCTGCGCGCTGCTGCGCACCCGCGGCCGGGTGCTGCCGATGGCCGACGTCCCGCTCGACCTCGTCGCCCGCGTGGAGACCGTCGACCCCGACGACCCCGCGCGCACCCGCACCATCCGCGGGCAGGTGGCCATCGCCTCCACCCCGGGCCGGGTGCGGGAGATCCTGGTGTCGCCGCCGGACCCGCCGGTGCACCCCGACGTGCTCGACGCCATCGCCGCCGCCGACGTCGTCTCGCTCGGTCCCGGCTCGTGGTACACCTCGGTGCTGCCCCACCTGCTTGTGCCGCGCCTGCGGGAGGCGCTGGCCGCCAGCCGGGCCCGCGTGGTCGTCGTGCTCAACCTGGAGCCCCAGCCCGGGGAGACCGACGGGTTCTCCCCGGAGGAGCACCTGCGGGTGCTGCAGGCCCATCTGGGCGGAGTGGCGCTGCACACCGTGATCGCGGATGTGGACTCGGTGGTTGACCGCTGTGGTCTCCTGTCAGCGGTGCGCGAGTGCGGCGCCGAGCTCGTGCTCGCTCCGGTGGCCGAGTCCGGCGGGTCCCCGCGGCACGACCCCGGCCGGCTGGCCGCGGCGCTGGCCCCGGTGGCCGGGGCGCCGACGGCGGGCCGGCCGGAGGTCGGGCAGGGGGAGGGCACACAGGTCGCAACCGGTGCACCAGGACCGGTGGTGCCCGGACGGTTCGAGGGGGAGAGGTGACGCCGATGAGGGCGCCGCAGCGGAAGGAGTGGTCGTCGTGGCGATGACGGCCATGGTCAAGGACGAGCTGTCCCGGGTGGAGTGCACGCGGACCTCCGAGCGCAAGGCCGAGGTCACCGCGCTGCTCCGCTTCTCCGGGGGGCTGCACATCGTGGGCGGCCGCGTGGTGATCGAGGCCGAGCTGGACACCGGCTCGGTCGCCCGCCGGCTGCGGCGGGACATCAGCGAGGTCTACGGCTACACCAGCGGGGTCAGCGTGCTGGCCGGCGGCAACATCCGCCGCGGCGTGCGCTACCTCGTCCGGATCGCCAAGCACGGCGAGGGCCTGGCCCGCCAGACCGGCCTGGTCGACCAGCGCGGCCGCCCCGTGCGCGGCCTGCCGCCGTCGGTCGTGTCCGGCAGCATCAACGACGCCGAGGCCGCCTGGCGGGGCGCGTTCCTCGCGCACGGGTCGCTCACCGAGCCGGGCCGCTCGTCCTCGCTCGAGGTGACCTGCCCCGGGCCCGAGGCGGCCATGGCGCTGGTCGGCGCGGCCCGCCGGCTGGGCATCGCGGCCAAGGCCCGCGAGGTCCGCGGCGCCGACCGGGTCGTCGTCCGCGACGGCGACGCGATCAGCGCGCTGCTCACCCGGATGGGCGCCCACGACGCGGTGCTGGCCTGGGAGGAGCGGCGGATGCGCCGCGAGGTCCGCGCCACCGCCAACCGGCTGGCCAACTTCGACGACGCCAACCTGCGGCGCTCGGCGCGCGCGGCCGTGGCCGCCTCGGCCCGGGTCGAGCGGGCGCTGGAGATCCTCGCCGGCGACGCCCCCGAGCACCTGCTGGTGGCCGGGCGGCTGCGCCTGGAGCACGGGCAGGCCTCGCTCGAGGAGCTCGGCCAGCGCGCCGACCCGCCGATGACCAAGGACGCCGTCGCCGGCCGGATAAGGCGACTGCTGGCCATGGCCGACAAGCGGGCCAAGGACCTCGGCATCCCCGACACCGAGTCGGTGGTCACCGAGGACATGCTCGCCCAGTAGGAGAAGGACCCCTCTGCCCCACCGCTCGCAGGCTCGCGGCGGGACCCTGCAGAGGGGCCGTTCCACCCGCTCACCAGGGGCGCCCTCCGCCGTCGCGGAGGGCGCCCCGGTGCGTTCACCCGGCCGGGTGAGGGCGGCTCCAGAGGGACGTGGCGTCCGTCGATGCACGCACCAGTGGCGCGCAACCGGTCGCGCCCTCGCAGCGAGGGGCCCGGGATGAGCGCGGCGCAGTGGGCGCTGGTGTTCGCGTGCGCGACGCTGGTCGCCACGGGCACGGCGGTGCTGGCCTGGCGCCGGCGCTCCCGCACCCCCGCCGCGACCGCGCTGGCGGTCACCATGTCCGGTGTCGCCGTCTGGTCGGCCGCCGACGCGCTGCTGCACGGCGTCGGGTCCGACGGGCTGGTCGCGGCCTACCCGCCGCTGCTGCTGGCCTCGGTCGGGCTGGTGGTGGTGGGCACCTACGTCCTCGCCCGCACCGTGTCGGACCCCTCCTGGCGACTCGACCGCCGGCCGGCCCTGCTGCTGGCGGTCGAGCCGGTCCTGCTCGTGGTCGCGGCCACGCTCCCGGCGACGCGTGACCTGGTGATGTCCGGACTGACCCCGGCCGACGGCGCGGGCGAGGGCCGGGTGACCTTCGGGCCGCTGTTCCTGGCCCACACCGCCTACTCCTACGCGCTCGTCGCCGTCGCCTACACCCACCTGGTCCGCCGGTACCGGCACGCGGCGGGCGTGTTCCGCCGGCAGATCGCGGTCCTGCTCTCCTCGGCGCTGGTGTCCAGCCTCGGCAACGTCGTGGCGGTCGGCAGCCAGCTCGACGGCAGCGGCATCGACGTCACCCCGCTGTTCTTCCTCGTCACCGGGCTGGTCGACTGCTGGGCGATCTTCCGCGTGGGCCTGCTCCGGCTGGTCCCGGTCGCCCGCGAGCAGGTGGTCGAGACCGTCCCCGACGCGGTGCTCGTCGTCGACCCCGGCGGGGTCCTCATCGACTGCAACCCGGCCGCGACCCGGATGCTGCGGCGGCTGCGCCCCGAGCTCGGCGAGGACCTCGTGGGCCGTCCCCTGACCGACGTCGCCGGCCCGCGGGCGGTCGCCGTCCTCGACGGCACCGAGCGCCGCGACGGGCACCGCGTCGCGCAGGTGCGGCCGGACCTGTGGCTCGACGTGCGCGACTCGGCGGTCAGCGACCCGCGGGGCCGGCCGCTGGGGCGCATCCTCGTGGTCCGCGACGTCTCCGAGCAGCAGGAGCGGCAGGCCGCCATCGAGGCGCTCAACGCGCGGCTCGCCGAGCAGGTCGAGGTCATCGAGCGGCTGCGCGCCGAGCTCGCCGAGGAGGCCGTGCGCGACCCGCTGACCGGCCTGCACAACCGGCGCCACCTCGACCGCGCGCTCGGCGCCGACCTGGCCTCGCGGCCGCGGACCGGCCGGCTGTCGGTGCTGCTCGTCGACGTCGACCACTTCAAGTCCGTCAACGACCGCCTCGGCCACGCCGCGGGCGACCGGGTCCTGACCGCGGTCGCGCGGACCCTCGCCGGCGCCGTCCGCGAGGGCGACACCGCCGCGCGCCTGGGCGGGGAGGAGTTCGTGCTGGTGCTGCCGGGCGCGGGCCGCGAGCAGGCCCTCGAGCGGGCCGAGCAGGTCCGCCGCGCGATCGCCGGGCAGCGGCAGGCCCTCGACGGCGAGGACGTCGGCGTCACCGTCAGCATCGGCGTGGCCGTCTGCCCGGCCGACGGCGCGTCCGCCGCGGCGCTGCTCGAGGCCGCCGACCGCGCGCTCTACACCGCCAAGGCCACCGGCCGCGACCGCGTCGTCACCGCCGACCCCGCCGTTCCCGGCGCCCCCGTGCCGGCCGCCGACGTCCCCGCCCCGGCCCCCGCGGCCGACGACGTCGCCGCGCTGGTCCCCGGCGGCTGAGGGCTCGCCCGGACGGCTGCCGCCGGGGCCGATAGGGTCGTCGCCGAGCACGCCGCGCGGCCCGCGCGGCCGACGCACGCGACGGCGCCGGACGGCGCCCCGGATCCGTGGAGGTCAGCAGTGACGGTGCGGGTGGGGATCAACGGGTTCGGCCGGATCGGCCGCAACTTCTGGCGGGCGGCCGCGGCCAGCGGCAAGGACATCGAGATCGTGGCGGTCAACGACCTGACCAGCCCCGAGGTCCTCGCCCACCTGCTGAAGTACGACAGCATCCTGGGCGTCCTGTCCGAGGACGTCGCCGCCGACGGCGAGGGCATCAAGATCGCCGGCAGCACGATGAAGGTGCTCTCCGAGCGGGACCCGGACGCGCTGCCCTGGGGCGACCTGGGCGTCGACGTCGTCGTCGAGTCCACCGGCTTCTTCACCAAGGCCGCCGACGCCCGCAAGCACGTCGACGCCGGCGGCGCCAAGAAGGTGATCATCTCGGCGCCGGCCACCGGCGACGACCTGACCATCGTCATGGGCGTCAACCACGAGAAGTACGACGGCTCGCAGACGATCATCAGCAACGCGTCGTGCACCACCAACTGCCTCGCGCCGCTGGCCAAGGTGCTCAACGACGCCTTCGGCATCGAGCGCGGGCTGATGACCACCATCCACGCCTACACCGCCGACCAGAACCTGCAGGACGGCCCGCACAAGGACCTCCGCCGCGCCCGCGCGGCCGCGCTCAACATGGTCCCCACCAGCACCGGCGCGGCCAAGGCGATCGGCCTGGTCCTGCCCGAGCTGCAGGGCAAGCTCGACGGCTACGCCGTCCGCGTCCCGGTGCCCACCGGCTCGGCCACCGACCTCACCGTCCAGCTCACCCGCGAGGTGCCGGCCGACGAGATCGACGCGGCCTACCGCGAGGCCGCCGCGGGCCCGCTCGCCGGCATCCTCAAGTACACCGACGCCCCGATCGTGTCCTCCGACATCGTCACCGACCCGGCGTCGTGCATCTACGACAGCAAGCTGACCAAGACCTTCGGCCCGATGGCCAAGGTGCTCGGCTGGTACGACAACGAGTGGGGCTACTCCAACCGGCTCGTCGACTCCGTCGAGCTCGTCGGCCGCTCCCTCTGATGGCCCGCTCCCTCGACGACCTGCTCGCCGAGGGGGTGACCGGCCGGCGCGTGCTCCTGCGCGCCGACCTGAACGTCCCCCTCGACGGGCAGACCATCACCGACGACGGGCGGATCCGGGCCAGCCTCCCCACGCTGCAGGCGCTGCGGGAGGCCGGCGCCCGGGTCCTCGTCGCGGCGCACCTGGGCCGGCCCAAGGGCGCGCCCGACCCGCGGTACTCCCTGGCGCCGGTGGCCGCCCGGCTCGGCGAGCTGCTCGGCACGGAGGTGCCGCTGGCCGCCGACGTCGCCGGTGACGACGCCCGCGCGCGGGCCGCGGCCCTCGGCGACGGCGACGTCCTGCTGCTGGAGAACGTCCGCTTCGAGGCCGCCGAGACCAGCAAGGACGACGCCGAGCGCGGCGGGCTCGCCGACCGGCTGGCCGCGCTGGCCGACGTCTACGTCGACGACGCGTTCGGCGCGGTGCACCGCAGGCACGCCTCGGTGTACGACGTCGCCCAGCGGCTGCCGCACGCGGCCGGCCGGCTCGTCGCCGCCGAGCGCGACGTGCTCACCCGGCTCACCACCGACCCCGCGCGGCCCTACGTCGTCGTGCTGGGCGGCTCGAAGGTCAGCGACAAGCTCGGCGTCATCGAGGCGCTGCTGCCGAGGGTCGACCGGCTGCTGGTCGGCGGCGGCATGTGCTTCACCTTCCTCGCCGCCCAGGGGCACGGGGTGGGCACGTCGCTGCTGGAGGCCGACCAGGTCGACACCTGCCGGCGGCTGCTCGCCGAGGCCGGCGACCGCATCGTGCTGCCGGTCGACGTCGTCGTCGCGCCGGAGTTCAGCGCCGACGCCCCGACCACCACGGTGGGCGTGGACGCGATCCCCGGCGACCAGATGGGCCTGGACGTCGGGCCGCGCACGGTCGAGCTCTTCGGCCGGGAGCTCGGCGGCGCGCGCACGGTGTTCTGGAACGGGCCGATGGGCGTGTTCGAGCTGGCGCCCTTCCAGGCCGGCACGCGCGGCGTCGCCGAGGCCGTGGCCGCCGTCGACGGGCTGTCGGTGGTCGGCGGTGGCGACTCCGCGGCCGCGGTCCGGCAGCTCGGGCTCGACGAGGCCGCCTACGGCCACATCAGCACCGGCGGCGGCGCGTCGCTGGAGTTCCTCGAGGGCCGGGAGCTGCCGGGCCTCGCGGTGCTCGAGGACTGAGGGGGCGCGGTGGCACGCAGGCAGCCGGCCCCCGCCCGCCGGGAGGGCCGCCGCCCGCTGATCGCGGGCAACTGGAAGATGCACCTCACGCACCTGGAGGCCATCGGCCTGGTGCAGAAGCTGGTCTTCAGCCTCAGCGAGGAGGAGCTCGACGACGTCGAGGTCGTCGTCCTGCCGCCGTTCACCGCACTGCGCAGCGTCCAGACGCTGGTGAACGGTGACCAGCTCGCGGTCGGCTACGGCGCGCAGGACCTCTCCGCGCACGACTCCGGCGCCTACACCGGCGAGGTCAGCGGCGCGATGCTGGCGGCGCTGGCGTGCGGCTTCGTCGTCGTCGGGCACTCCGAGCGGCGCGAGCTGCACGCTGAGGACGACGCGGTGGTGGCCGCCAAGACCCGCGCCGCGCTGCGGCACGGCCTCACCCCCATCGTGTGCGTGGGGGAGGGGCTGGAGGTCCGGCAGGCCAACGGGCAGGTGGTCCACTGCACCGACCAGCTCGACGCCTCCCTCGCCGGCCTCGACGCCGAGCAGGCCGCCCACGTCGTGCTCGCCTACGAGCCGGTCTGGGCCATCGGTACCGGCGAGGTGGCCACCCCCGAGGACGCGCAGGAGGTGTGCGGCGCACTCCGGTCGCGGCTCGCCGAGCGTTTCGGCCCGGAGACCGCCGCGGTCGTCCGTATCCTCTACGGCGGGTCGGTCAAGGCCGGCAACACGGCCGGGATCCTGGCCGGGCCGGACGTCGACGGTGCACTCGTCGGGGGCGCGAGCCTCGACGGCGACGAGTTCGCGCGGATCTGTCGGATCGCCGCCGGGGGCAGCTGAGCACGCTCCCCCGGCAGCCGAGCGGGGGGTGGGTGGGTGAGCAGCGCGCTGCAGCGATCTCCCCGCCCCCGCTCCTCCCGGGCGGCCGGGCTGGTCCGCGGCACGGCCGCCCGCGTGCTCGGCCTGGCCGTCGTCGTCGTCCTGGTGGTCGCGGTCGCGGTCAGCTGCCGCGGCGGGGGCGACGGCGGGAGCGGCGTGCCGGTCCTCGGCGACGGCCCCGACGCCGGCGTCGAGGGCGTGCGCGCCCCCTCCGACGAGGCCGGCGGCACGCTGCGGGTGGTCACCGGCGAGGTCGACAGCCTCGACCCCCAGCGCTCCTACCAGCCCGGCGTGTGGAACCTCATGCGGCTCTACACCCGCACTCTGGTCACCTACTCCGCCGAGCCGGGGGCCACCGGTGACCTCGTCGCCGACCTCGCCACCGACCTCGGCACCACCCCCGACGGCGGCCTGAGCTGGACGTTCACCCTGCGGGAGGGCGCGCGGTTCGAGACCGGCCGGCCGATCACCTCGCGCGACGTCAAGTACGGCATCGAGCGGTCCTTCGCCTCCGACGTCATCGTGGGCGGTCCCACCCACGTGGTGGAGCTGCTCGACGACCCCGAGAACCCGTACGCCGGGCCCTACCAGGACGAGGACCCGGCCAAGCTGGGGCTCGCCGCCATCGAGACCCCCGACGACGCCACCGTCGTCTTCCGGCTCCGGTCGGCGCAGCCGGACTTCCCCTACGTCCTGGCGCTGCCCTCCAGCAGCCCGGTGCCGGTGGAGAGCGACACCGGCGCCGACTACGGCGCCGACCCGGTCTCCTCCGGCCCCTACGCGATCACCTCCGTCGACCCGGTGACCGGCATCGTCCTCGACCGCAACCCCGCCTGGGACGCGGCCGCCGACGGGGTGCGCACCGCGCTGCCCGACCAGGTGGTCGTCCGCACCGGGCTGTCCAACCTCGAGCGCGACCAGGCGCTGCTCGCCGGCTCCGCCGACGTCGACGTCTCCGGCACCGGCGTGCACCCGGCCACCGGCGCCCGGCTGACGGAGGACACCGGGGGAGAGGCGCCCCTGCCCGACCGGGTCGACGACGTCACCACCGGCGCGGTGCGGCTGCTGGCGCTGCCCACCGACGTCGCCCCGATGGACCAGCCCGACTGCCGCGCCGCGGTGGCCGCCGCGATCGACCGCCGCGCCGTCCAGGAGGTGCTGGGCGGTGACCGGGCCGTGCGCACCGCGCGGCTGTGGCCGGCCGCGCTCCCGGGCGGTCCCGAGGAGGCCGATCGCGGACCCGACCCCGACGCCGCCCGCGCGGCGCTGACCGCGTGCGGCCGGCCCGAGGGCTTCAGCACGGTGATGGCCGTGCCCGACGCGCAGGCCAGCCTCGACGTCGCCGACGCCGTCGCCGCCCAGCTCGCCGAGGTCGGCATCACCGCCGAGGTCCGGCCCCTGCCGGCGGCCAGCTTCTACGCCACCGACGTCGGCAGCCCCGACAACGTCACCCGCAACGGCTTCGGCATCGTGCTGGCCACCCGGACGGCGGACTTCCCGACCCCCGGCTCCTTCCTCGTGCCGCTGGTCGACGGCCGCTCGGTCAGCCCGGTCGCCAACACCAACTTCGCGCGGCTGACCGACCCGGCGCTGTCCGCGGCGGTCGACACCGCCCGCGCCGCGCCCGACCCCGGCGCCGCCAGCACGGCCTGGGGGGAGGTGGCCGCCGCCACCCTCGACACCGGCGCCTACGTGCCGCTGGTGGAGACCCGGGTGCAGCTGCTGGCCGGTCAGCGGCTGCACAACGCCGTGGTGCTGCGGCCCTACGCCGGCTACGACCTGGCCACCGCGGGCGTGCGCTGACCGGAGCGGCTCCGGGCACCGGTTACCCTGGTGCCCATGGTCGAGCTCGTCCTCAACGTGCTGCTGGTCCTCGCCAGCGTCCTGCTGGTGGTGCTGATCCTGCTGCACCGGGGCAAGGGTGGCGGCCTGTCCTCGATGTTCGGCGGTGCGGTCTCCTCGCAGCTGTCCGGGTCCTCCGTGGTGGAGAAGAACCTCAACCGGCTCACGGTCTTCACCGGCTTCGTCTGGGTGATCTGCATCGTGACGCTGGGCATCCTGCTCAAGGTCTAGCTCCCCGCGCCGGTCGGGCGGGCGCCGCTGCGCCCGCGGCGAAAACGTGATCGAGAGAACGTCCCCGAGGCCCTAGACTGCGGAAACGGCGTGGTCCGCGCCGGGCAGGTCGGTCTGAGGGGGCGCTCGTGGCTGGTGGCAACGCGATCCGGGGGACCCGGGTCGGAGCGGGTCCGATGGGAGAGGCGGAGCGCGGCGAGGCCGCACCGCGGCACAGGATCGGCTACTGGTGCAGCCAGGGCCACGAGACCCGGGTGGCGTTCGCCACCGACGCCGAGGTGCCCGAGTTCTGGGACTGCCCCCGCTGCGGCCTGCCGGCCGGCCAGGACGCGCAGGCGCCGCCCCCGGCGCCGCGCACCGAGCCCTACAAGACCCACCTCGCCTACGTCCGCGAGCGGCGCAGCGACGCCGACGGCGACGCCCTGCTCGAGGAGGCCCTCGCCAAGCTGCGCGCCCGCCGCGGCGCCTGATCCGCCGCGCGGTCTAGGGCCGCGAGGTCTGGGCCCCGGCCGGGCACGGCACCCAGCCGGCCCGGGTGGGGTCCCACCACCGCTGCGGGCCGCGGGGCCGCCACGGCACGCGGGCCAGGTGGTCGGCGCCCAGGAACGCCCGCCGCAGCTGGGGGCTGAGCCCGTCGAACGGTGAGGTCTGCGAGCGGTGCTCGGCGATCGCCGCCTCCCGCCGGTCGAGGACGGCGCCCACGTCGAGGACGTCGGTGACCTCGGCGTCGGGCCGGCCCAGGTCGGCGGGGTCGAGGGCGTGGTAGGCGGTGTCCGGCCGCAGGGCGCGCACCTCCTCCAGCCAGCGGCCCATCAGCGACCTCGGCAGGCAGTGCTCGACGAGCACGGTGGCCGGGCCGGCGGCGGCCTGCACCGCGGCGGCCGTGGCGGTGCGGACCCGCTGGTGGTCGCGGTGCCCGTCGCTGCCGTCGAGGACGAGCACGACGTCCGGCCGCACCTCGGTGACCAGCCGCGCCAGCACCCCGGCCACGTCGTCCGGCGCGGCCGCGCACAGCGACCCGCGGGGCGGTTCCCCGCCGAAGCCCGAGTCGCGGTACCCCAGCAGCTCCACCGCGGCGATGCCGAGGGCGGCGGCCGACCGGTAGAGCTCGGCCTCCCGCACCGCGCCCAGGTCGGCGCAGTCGGCCAGCCCGGGCGCCGCCTCGCCCGCCTCCCCCCGGGTGGCGCAGGCCAGGGTCACCCGGGCGCCGTCCGCCGCGGCGCGGGCGATGGTCGAGCCGCAGCCGAAGGCCTCGTCGTCGGGGTGGGCGACCACGACCAGCCAGCGGTCGCCGGGCCGGACGTCGGTGACGCGGTCGCGCGGGGGAGCGGACGGGGTCGGGACAGCGAGATCGGTCGTCATGGCGCCGAGCGTGGCCGGCCGGACTGGGCGGCCTCTTGGTGTCCACTGACGTCCGCACCGGCCCCGGCCGCCCGCGCCGCGGCGAGCAGCCGGGTCAGCTCCGGCACCCAGTAGCGCTCACCCCGCTCGGCGACGGCCAGCCCCGCCTCGCACGTCGCCGCGGCGACCGCGGGCTCCCCGGCGGCCAGGGCGGTGGCGGCCAGCAGGCCCAGGAACACCGACCGGCCGGCGGCCAGGCCCTGCTCGGCGAGCGCCGCGTGCGCCGCCCGCATCGCGGCCAGCCCGGCCCGCGGGTCGCGGCCGGCCAGCAGCCACCCCTCGGCGAAGGCCACCACCGCCGACGGGTAGCGGTACCGCTCCCAGGCCGGCTCGCGCAGCGGGAGCGCGACCAGGGAGCGGACGCGGTCGCGGTCGCCGTCCACGAGTCCCAGGACCAGCGCCCAGCGGCGGGCGAAACCGGCCGCACCGAGGCCCGCCTCCTCCGCGACGGCGAGGGCGGCGTCGGCCTGCGCGCGGGCGTCGTCGCGCCGGCCGAGCAGCCACAGGCACAGGGCGCGGACGACGGCGAGGCGGGTGGGCGGGGAGAACGCCAGCGAGCGGGACAGGTCGACCCGGCCGCTGTCGGCGTGCGCCGCGGCCCGGTCCAGGTGCTCGAGCGCCTCGGCGGGGCGGGCCTGCATCCACCGCACGACGGCGGTGATGTCCTCGGTGAGGTACCCGGCCGTGGCGTCGTCGAGCCGCCCGGCCAGCGCGGCCATGCGCGCCACGGTGCGGTCGGCGTCGTCGAGCCGGCCGACCTGGCACTGGAACAGCGTGGCCACCCACAGCAGCTCGACGTCGCCGGGGAGCGGCGGGTCGGGCACCTCCCAGGCGGCGGCGAGCCGGCCGTACTCGCGGATCGTGGGGCTGTCGTAGCCGGCCGCCCACGCGTCGGCGTACGCGGTCCGGCTCAGCGCGCGCAGCTCCCGGCGCCGCCGGTCCGGCCCGGCGGGCAGCCCCGCGGCCGCCGCGAGCAGTTGCCCGCCCAGCTCGCGGAGCTGGTCGAGCGCCGAGACCCGGACCGCGTGGTCGGTGGCGCGTTCCAGCCACGGCACGGCCGCGGCGCCGCCGTCGAGGGCGCGGGCGGCGAGCAGGTGCGCGGCGACGCGCGAGGCCTGCTCGTCGTCGTCTCCGGCCCGCGCGGCCAGCCGCTCGCCGACGGCGCGGTGCAGCCGGGCGGCGCGGGCGCTGGACAGCTGGGCGCGCAGCACCTCCCCGAGCAGCGCGTGCGCCGGCGCGAAGGTGCCCTCCCCGCCGTCGACGGCCAGCCGCGCGGCGACCGCCGCCTCCAGGGCGTCGAGCGCCGCTCCGACGGGCACCCCGGCCACCGCGGCGAGGTCCTCGACCGGCAGGGGGGACCCGGCGACGGCGGCGGCGGTGAGCAGCTCCGGGCCCGGGGACGGCAGGCGGAGGACCCGCTGGCGCAGGACGTCGTGGACCGCCGCCGGCACCCCGCCCACCGCCCGGCCCCGGCCCGGCGGCGCGGCGCCGCCCGGAGCGGGGGCCGCTCGCGCCAGCTCCAGGGCGAAGAACGGGTTGCCGCCGGCGCGGGTGACCGCCGCCCGGACGCCGTCGTCGTCCAGGCCGGCGGGGGCGGCGCCGCGGACCAGGTCGGCCACGGCGTCGGCGGGGAGGGGCTCGAGGTCCAGCCGCACCAGCCGCGGCAGCCGGCCGAGGGCGGCCAGCGCGTCGACCAGGGCCGGGCCGCCGTCCTCGCCGCTGCGCAGCGCGAGGGCGAGGACGGCCGGGGAGCCGGCGGCGACGTCCGCGGCCAGGCCGGCGACCAGCCGCAGCGTCGCGGGGTCGGCGGCCTGCAGGTCGTCCAGCGCCAGCACCGCGGGCCGGCCGGCGGCGCCGAGCACGCCGCCGAGCGCGTCGGTGAGGTGCACCAGGACCATGGCGGGGTCGACGCCGGCACCGGGCGGCGGGTCCCCGAGGCCGGGGACCACGGCCCGCAGCGGGCCGAGCGCGCGGGCCACCCCGTCCCGGCCGGCGGCGTCGAGGGCGGGGACGGCGGCGCGCAGCACCTGCAGCACCGGCCAGTAGGGCGGCCCGGCCACCCCGTCGCGGCAGGTGCCGGTGTGCGCCGCGCCGCCGGCCGCGGCGGCCGCCGCGGTGAGCCACCGCAGCAGCGCCGACTTGCCCATCCCGGCGTCCCCGGTGACCAGCACGACGGCGCCGGACCCGGCGGCGGCGCCGGCGAGGACGTCGGCCAGCAGGGCGCACTCGGCCTCCCGGCCGCGCAGGGGCGCGGGCGGCCGGAGCGGGGGCGGCTCCGGCGCGGGCCGGGATGCGGCCGGGGACGGCGGGGTGCGGGCCGGCCGCAGCCCCGGGTCGTGGCGGAGGATCTGCTCCTCCACCTCGCGCAGCGCCGGGCCGGGGTCGAGGCCGAGCTCGTCGCGGAGCAGCCGCCGCCCCTCGGTGAGCACCGCGAGGGCGTCCGCGGCGCGGCCGGCGAGGTACAGCGCGCGGGCCAGGGTGGCGCGGGCCTGCTCGCGCAGCGGGGAGCGGGTCAGGTGCTCCTGCAGGTCGGCGACGGCGCGGCCGGTCTCGCCGAGATCGAGCAACGCCGCGGCCCGCTGCTCGACGGCGCCCAGCCGCAGGCCCTCCCAGCGCTCGACGGCGGCGCGGGCGAACGGCTCGTCGGCGAACTCGGCCAGCGCCGGCCCGCGCCACAGCGCGAGGGCGTCGTCGAGCAGTGCCACGGCACGGGCGTCGTCGCGGCCGGCCAGCCGCCCGGCCTCGGCCAGCAGCCGCTCGAAGACGTCGGCGTCGATCTCGACGGCCTCGCGGGCGAGCCGGTACCCCGGTGGCGCGCTCAGCAGCACCGACCCGCTCGAGCGGGGGGCCCGGCCGGGTTCCAGGGTGCGGCGCAGCAGCGCGATGGTGGTGTGCACCGACGCGGCGACCTTGGGCGGCGGGGCACCGTTCCACAGCAGGTCGGCGAGCCGGTCGGCGGGCACCAGCCGGCCGGCCTCCACCGTGAGCACGGTCAGCGCCGCGCGCTGCAGCCGGGCGCCGATCGGCACGGGCACCCCGTCGCGGCGCAGCTCGAGGTGCCCGAGCACCCCGATCCACAACCCCCCGGCGGCCGGTGGCGCCACCGTCAGCCGTCGGTGCCGGGGCCTCCGGCGTCGGTTCCGTCGGGATCGGTCGCTCCCGGCAGCCGGCTCGCCGCCCCGGCGTCGAGCAGCCAGCGGGTGGCCCGCCGGCCGCACGCGCCGGCCGCCGGCACGTCGAGCGGGTCGGCCCCGCCGAGCGCGCGGGCCACCGCCTCGGCCTTGCCCTCCCCGGCCACCAGCAGCCACACCTCCTCGGCGCTGCCGATCGCGGAGAACCCGAGGCTGACCCGGGTCGGGGGTGGCTTGGGGCAGTCGCGCACCGCCACCACCGCGCGGTCGTCGGAGGCGGCCGGCGAGTGCGGGAAGATCGACGCCACGTGGCCCTCGGCGCCCATGCCCAGCAGCAGCACGTCGAAGCGCGGCAGCGGCCCGTCGGCGCCGGCGTCACGGGCGGCGTCGGAGAGGACGCCGGCGTACCACTCGGCGGCCTCCTCGGGCTCGGCGAACCCGGCGTCGGAGGCCGGCACCGGGTGCACCCGCTCCGGCGGCACGCCCACCCGGTCCAGCAGCGCCTCCCGCGCGCCCTTCTCGTTGCGCTCGTCGTCGTCGGCCGGGACGAACCGCTCGTCGCCCCACCACACGTCGACCGCCGTCCAGTCGACGTCCTGGCCGGGCGCGGGCTCGGCGGCCAGCTCGGCGGCGTGCCGCAGCACCGCGGTGCCCACGCCGCCGCCGGTGAGCACCACCGACGCCGTCCCGTGCACCAGCTGTGCGGCGGCCAGCCGGGCCACCAGCGCCGCGGCGGCCGCCCGGGCGAGCGTCTCGGCGTCGGGCTCGACGATCACGTCGGGCACCGGACCCTCGCTGCGCCGGGACAGCTCCTCGACGATGCGGTCCCCCGGGGTGAGGGTCACCGGACCGCCTCGGGCGTCTCGGGCGCCGTCGGGTCGGGGGTGTCGTGCTCGCCGTGCAGGGCCACCTCGTCGGTGCCCTCGGACGTCGGGGGGACGGTGGGTGCCGCGCCGTGCGGGCTGCCCTCGTCGACCCGCTCGGCGTCGACCGCCCCGGAGCCGGCGCCGTCCTGCTCGGCGGGGTCGACCCACACGTGCGAGCGCACGCCGGTGCGGCCGGCCAGCCCGGAGACCCCGGTGGTGACCTCCAGCGCCTCGGCGTAGGGCTCGTCGGGGTCCAGCCGGCGCAGCTCCTCGCCGAGCAGGTCACCGAGCGAGCGGTCGGGCAGGGCCATGGTGGCGTCGGGCCGGTAGGGCTGGCTGATGACCGCGCCGCCGCGGCGGTCGGCGTGCACCCGCACCTCCTCGTCCTGGTCCAGCTGCAGGACCACCGAGTCGATGCCGCTGGGACCCGCGTGCCGGGTGGCCTGGACGACGTCGAGCCGGGCGCCGGAGCGCGACTGGATCCAGCCGGACAGCAGCTGGGCGGTGGCCGCGCCCGGGTCGCCCTCGATCCGCCCGCCCAGGACCTGCACGGCGTCGCCCCGGCGGCCGGAGACCGAGTCCAGCGCCGAGGTCAGCGTCGCCCGCCAGCCGGTGGCGCGGGTCCAGGCCAGGTCGGTGTCGCCGGGCGCGTAGTCCTGCGCGCGGGTGCGCAGCGCGCGCATCTGGTCGGCGGCCACGGTGCTGTCGGTGATCCGCCGGTCGGCGATGACGGCGAGCGCGTCGGTGGTCAGCCGGCTCGGCGGGTCGCTGTGCCACCAGGTGACCACCGGGGCGTCGGCGGCCAGCAGCGGCAGCACGACCGACTCGGCGTGCAGCGCCAGCCGCCCGTACATGCGCATGACGACCGCCTCGCCGGGACCCAGCCGCCCGCCGATGGACACCTCGGCGTCCAGGCGGGGGACCGGCGCGTCGATCTGCCGGCGCACCACCACGAGGATCCGGCAGGGGTGCTGCTCGGCGGCGGTGGTCGCGGCGTCCTCGGCCTCGGTGACCCGGCCCTCGTCGGCGACGACGACCAGCGTCAGCGCGACGCCGGAGAGCACGGCGCCGCCGGTCCGCCGCTGGGCGGCCAGCTCCTTGACCACCGCCGATCCGGTGGTGTCCCACAGCGTCGTCACGGGTTCTCCTCCCGTCGGCTGCCGCTCACGGCCGCCGCCACCGGCGGCCCTCGGCGGCGAGCATCTCGTCGGCGGCCCGCGGGCCCCACTCCCCGGCCCGGTAGGGCTCCGGCGTGCCGCCCGCCCAGAACTCCTCCAGCGGGTCGATCACCGCCCAGGAGGCCTCGACCTCGGCGTTGCGGGGGAACAGCGTGGCATCGCCCAGCAGCACGTCGAGCAGCAGCCGCTCGTAGGCCTCGGGGCTGGTCTCGGTGAACTGCTCGCCGTAGAGGAAGTCCATCGACACGTCCCGGACCTCCATGACGCTGCCGGGCACCTTGGAGCCGAACTTCAGCGTCACGCCCTCGTCGGGCTGCACCCGCACGACGAGCTGGTTGTTGCCCAGCTCCTCGGTGTCGGTGTCGGCGAAGGGCAGGTGCGGCGCCCGCTTGAACACCAGCGCGATCTCGGTGACCCGCCGCGGCAGCCGCTTGCCGGTGCGCAGGTAGAACGGCACGCCGGCCCAGCGGCGGGTCTCCACCCCGAGCCGGACGGCGGCGAAGGTCTCGGTGGTCGACTCCGGGTCGACGCCCTCCTCCTGCCGGTAGCCGCGGGCGCGCTGGCCGGCCAGCCAGCCCTGCTCGTACTGGCCGCGGACGGCGAAGGTGCGCATGTCCTCGGGCAGCGACACCGCGCGCAGCACCTTGAGCTTCTCGGTGCGGATCTCGTCGGCGGAGAACTCGACCGGCTCCTCCATCGCGGTCAGCGCCAGCAGCTGCAGCAGGTGGTTCTGCAGCACGTCGCGGGCGGCGCCGGTCTTCTCGTAGAACCCCGCCCGCCCGCCGATGCCGACGTCCTCGGCCATCGTGATCTGCACCGAGTCGACGTGGTGGCCGTTCCAGATCGGCTCGAACAGCGTGTTGGCGAACCGCAGCGCCATCAGGTTCTGGACGGTCTCCTTGCCCAGGTAGTGGTCGATGCGGAAGACGTCCTCGGCGCTGAAGACGGAGTCGACCAGCTCGTTGAGCTCGCGGCTGGAGGCCAGGTCGGTGCCGAAGGGCTTCTCGACGACGACCCGCCGCCACCGGTCGGCCGTGCTCTCGGCCATGCCGGTGCGCTGCATCTGCTTGAGCACGACCGGGAACATCGCCGGCGGGATCGACAGGTAGAACGCCGCGTTGCCGCCGATGCCGTGGCTGCTCTCCAGGTCGTTGAGCGCGTTGGCCAGCTCGTCGAAGGCGTTGTCGTCGTCGAAGGACCCCTGCACGAACCGCACGCTGGCGGCCAGCCGCTCCCACACCTCCTCCCGCCACGGGGTGCGGGCGGCGTTGCGGGCGGCGTCACGGGCCAGCTCGGCGAAGTCCTGGTCGCCCCAGTCCCGCCGCGCGAAGCCCAGCAGCGCGAAGTTGGTCGGCAGCAGCCCCCGGTTGGCCAGGTCGTACACGGCGGGGAGCAGCTTCTTGCGCGCGAGGTCCCCGGTGATGCCGAAGACGACGAGCGCGCAGGGCTCGGGGACGCGCGGCAGCCGCCGGTCCCGCGGGTCGCGCAGCGGGTTGGGGATCACGAGTCCTCCTCTGGGCTCCTCTTGCCGGCGGCTCCGGTGCTACCCCGGCGGTCAGCCGAGGGCACCGAGGACCTGGTCGATCCCGGCGGCGCGGTCGGTCAGGTGCAGGTGCAGCAGCGGCCGCTGCCGGTCGGCCAGCGCCTGCCGGTCGCCGGCGGCCTGGGCGGCCTGCAGCGTGGCGAAGGAGAACGGCCGGTCGGGCACCGGCAGGTCCGTCGTCGTGGCCCCGGTGAGCTGCAGGAACGCGCCGACCTGCGGGCCGCCCTTGTGGTACTGGCCGGTCGAGTGCAGGAACCGCGGGCCCCAGCCGAAGGTGACCGCGTGCTCGGTGCGCCGCGCCAGCGCCGCGCGCAGCTCCCCGGCGCGGGCGTCGGCCTGGCGGTCGAGGTAGGCCATGACGGCGAGGTAGCCGCGCGGGGGCACCGCGGCCAGCAGCGCGTCGAGGACCAGCCGCAGCCCGTCGTGGGAGGAGAGGTCGACGCCGTCGAGCACCCCACCGGAGCCGTACACCTCGACCGCGCCGATGGTGGCGGCCGGCTGCTCGTCGGGGAGGCCCGCGTCGAGGATGCGGGCGGTGTTCTCCTTGGACTCGGTGACGTTGGGCTGGTCGAAGGGGTCGATGCCCAGGATCCGCCCGGCCACCGCCGTCGCGTACTCCCAGCCGAGGAACTGCGCGCCCAGCGGGCCGCTGACCCCCACGGAGGGACGGCCCTCGACGGGGTCCCCGTCGACGACGGCCAGCAGCGCGTCGGGCGCGGCCGAGCCCGGGGCGTCCACCGACTCCAGGACGACGGGCAGCAGCCCGCGGCCCTCCTTGCCGGTGGACTCGGCGATCAGCTGCTCGGCCCAGTCGCCGAAGCCCTCGATGCGGCCGCTGCCGCTGCCGCCGTCGGCCAGCGCCACCTTGTCCCGGCCGGTGCGGAAACCGGCGCCCAGCGCGATCCCGAGCTCCAGGGCCGGGTTGCCCTGCTCGGCGAGGCTCTCGGCGAGCTCGGCGGCCCGGTCCAGGAGCGGCTCGACGTCGACCCCGGCCAGCGCGGCGGGCACCAGCCCGAACGCCGACAGCGCGCTGTAGCGGCCGCCGACGTTCGGGTCGGCGAGGAAGACGGCCCGGGCGCCCATCGCCGCCGCGGTGTCGGCCAGCGGCGAGCCGGGGTCGGTGACGACGACGAACCGGCGGCCGGCCTGCTCCTCGTCCAGGCCGGCCTCGGCGAACGCGGCGAGGAAGGCCCGCCGGTGGCTGTCGGTCTCGATGGTGCCGCCGGACTTGGAGCTGACCACCACCACGGTGCGGTCGAGGTCGGTCACGGCCGCGGCGACCTGGCCGGGGTCGGTGGTGTCGAGCACGACCAGCGGGACACCGGCGGTGCGGCAGATGACCTCCGGCGCCAGCGAGGACCCGCCCATGCCGGCGAGGACGACCCGGTCGAGGCCCTCGCCGGCGAGCTCCGCGCGCAGCGCCGCCAGCCGCGGCACCAGCTCGCGGGAGGAGGCGGGCAGGTCCAGCCAGCCCAGCCGGATGGAGGCCTCGCTCTCGGCCTCCGGCCCCCACAGCGTCGCGTCCTTGGCGACCAGCCGCGCGGCGACGTCGTCGTCGGCGAGCTGGGTGCGGACGTTCTCGGGGACGTCGAGACCGCTGCAGCTGAACTGCAGGGTCATGCCTTGTCCTCGAGCTCGGTGCGGACCGACTCGGTGAGCTCGTCCCACGAGTCGACGAACTTCTGCACGCCCTCCTCCTCGAGCACGCGGAAGACGTCGTCGAGGTCGACGCCGGCGTCGGCGATCGCCTTCATGGTGGCCGCGGCGTCGTCGTAGGTCTGCTGCACCGGGGTGCCGGCCTCGCCGTGGTCGGCGTAGGCCTTCATCGTCTTCTCCGGCATCGTGTTGACCGTGCCGGGGGCGACCAGCTCGCTGACGTAGAGGGTGTCGGAGTACTCGGGGTTCTTCACGCCGGTCGAGGCCCACAGCGGCCGCTGCGGGCGGGCGCCCTTGGCCTCCAGCGCCTTCCACCGGTCGGAGGAGAAGACCTCCTCGTAGGCCTGGTAGGCCAGCTGCGCGTTGGCCAGCGCCGCCTTGCCCTTGAGCTCGTCGGCGCCGACCTTCTCCAGCCGCTTGTCGATCTCGGTGTCCACGCGGGAGACGAAGAACGAGGCGACCGAGGCGACCTGGGTCAGGTCGGCGTCGGGGTCGTCGGCCAGCCGCTGCTCCAGCCCGGCGAGGTAGGCGTCCATGACGGCCCGGTAGCGCTCGAGGCTGAAGATGAGGGTGACGTTGACGCTGATGCCCTTGGCGATCGACGTGGTGATCGCCGGCAGCCCCTCCACGGTGGCGGGGATCTTGATGAACAGGTTGGGCCGGTCGACCAGCCACCACAGGTGGGCGGCCTCGGCCGCGGTCGCGTCGGTGTCGTGGGCCAGGCCCGGCGCGACCTCCAGCGACACCCGGCCGTCGCCGGGCTGGCGCTGGGCGACCGGCGCGAGCAGGTCGCAGGCGTCCCGGACGTCGGCGGCGGTGATGGTGCGCAGCGCCTCCTCGACGCTCACCTGCCGCACGGCGAGGGCGTGCAGCTGGTCGTCGTAGGAGTCCGACCCGCTGATCGCCGCGGCGAAGATGGTCGGGTTGGTGGTGACGCCGACGACGGAGTACTCGTCGACCAGCGACTGCAGGTCGCCGCTGCGGATGCGGTCGCGGGAGAGGTCGTCGAGCCAGACGGCGACCCCCGCCGACGACAGCTGCGCCAGCTTCTCGTTCTGTGCCATGTCAGTTTCCCTTCGCTGCGGAGGTGCAGTTCAGCGATCGCCGGTGGGGTGGGGGAGGCCGCCGGTTGCGGCCACCGGGCCGGCCGGGACGGCGGGACCGGCCGCGGCCGCCTCGATCGACTCGCGGGCGGCGGCGACGACGGCTTCGTCGGTCAGGCCGAACTCCTCGTAGAGGACCGAGTAGGCGGCGCTGGCGCCGTAGTGGGTGAGCCCGACGATGCGCCCGGCGTCGCCGACGAACTCCCGCCAGCCCATCGGCACGCCGGCCTCGACGCTGACCCGGGCGCGCACGCTCGGCGGGAGGACCTCGTCCTTGTAGGCCTGGTCCTGGTCGGCGAACCACTCGACGCAGGGCACCGACACCACCCGCGTCGGGACGCCGTCGGCCTCCAGCCGCTCGCGGGCGGCGACGGCGATCTGCACCTCGGAGCCGGTGCCGAGCAGGATCACCTCGGGCCGCCCGTTCGATGCGTCGGCCAGCACGTAGGCGCCGCGGGCGACGCCCTCGGCCGAGCCCATCTGCGACCGGTCGAACACCGGCAGGTTCTGCCGGGACAGCAGCAGGCCGGCCGGGCGGTCGTTGTTCTCGAGGATCGTCCGCCAGGCGACGGTCACCTCGTTGGCGTCGGCCGGGCGGACGACGTCGAGGCCCGGGATGGCGCGCAGCGCGGCGAAGTGCTCGATCGGCTGGTGCGTCGGGCCGTCCTCGCCCAGGCCGATCGAGTCGTGCGTCCACACGTAGGTGACCGGCAGCTGCATGAGCGCGGCGAGGCGGACCGCGCCGCGCATGTAGTCGCTGAAGGTGAGGAACGTGCCGCCGTAGACGCGGGTGCCGCCGTGCAGGGCGATGCCGTTCATCACCGCGCCCATGGCGTGCTCGCGGACGCCGAAGTGGAGGGTGCGGCCGTAGGGCCCGCCGCTCCACATCTTCGTCTGGCGGTCCGACGGCAGGAACGACGGCTCGCCCTCGACGGCGGTGTTGTTGCTCTCGGCGAGGTCGGCCGACCCGCCCCACAGCTCCGGCAGCGCCGGGTACAGGGCGGCCAGGACCTTGCCGGAGGCCTTGCGGGTGGCCACGCCCTTGGGGTCGGCGTCGAAGGTGGGCAGGCCCTCCGCGAAGCCCTCGGGCAGCCGGCGCTCGCGCATCCGCTCCAGGAGCGCGGCGCGCTCGGCGTTCTGCTGCGCCCAGGCGTCGAAGCGCTGCTGCCACTCGGCGTGCGCCTTCTGGCCGGCGTCGACGACCGACCGGGCGTGGGCGAGCACCTCGTCGTCGACGTCGAAGGTCTTCTCCGGGTCGAAGCCGAGGACCTCCTTCGTGGCGCGCACCTCGTCCTCGCCCAGCGCCGAGCCGTGCGCGGCGCCGGTGTTCTGTTTGTTCGGCGCCGGCCAGGCGATGACCGTCCGCAGCACGATGATCGACGGGCGGCCGGTCTCGGCCTTGGCGGCGGCGAAGGCGGCGTCGACCGCGGCCAGGTCCTCGCCGTCGTCGACGTGCTGCACGTGCCAGCCGTAGGCCTCGTAGCGCTTGCCGACGTCCTCGGTGAAGGCGACGTTGGTGTCGTCCTCGATGGAGATCCGGTTGTCGTCGTAGACGAGCACCAGGTTGCCCAGCTGCTGGGTGCCGGCCAGCGAGGAGGCCTCGCCGCTGACGCCCTCCTCCAGGTCGCCGTCGGAGGCGAAGACCCAGATGGTGTGGTCGAAGAGGCTCTCGCCCTCCGGGGCCTCGGGGTCGAGCAGGCCGCGCTCGCGGCGGGCGGCCATCGCCATGCCCACGGCGTTGCCGACGCCCTGGCCGAGGGGACCGGTCGTCGTCTCCACGCCGGGGGTGTGGTTGACCTCGGGGTGGCCCGGGGTCTTCGAGCCCCAGGTGCGCAGCGCCTCGAGGTCGGCGAGCTCCAGGCCGTAGCCGGACAGGTAGAGCTGCACGTACAGCGTCAGGCTCGAGTGGCCCATCGACAGCACGAAGCGGTCGCGGGCGACCCAGTTCGGGTCGGTCGGGTCGTGGCGCAGCCACTTGTGGAACAGCAGGTAGGCGGTGGGCGCCATGCTCATCGCGGTGCCCGGGTGGCCGTTGCCGACCTTCTGGACGGCGTCCATGGCCAGGACGCGCGCGGTGTCGATCGCCCGGCGGTCGAGGTCGCCGAAGCCCTCCGGCAGCGTGGGGTGCGGCTGGCGCGGGTCGCCGGTGGGGGCGTCGCTGGCGGCCTCGGCCGGGGCCTCGGGCTCGGTGCTCCTGGCGTCCGAGCCCGTGGTGTCGGTGGTCATGTCGGACGGTGCTCCTCGAGGTCGGCCGGTGCTGGGCCGCCCGGGGACCGGTGTCCCGTGCTCCGGGCGGGCGACGCGGTCGCGGCGTGCAGCGCAGCCGGTGTGCACCCGGGCCATCCCTGGCCCGGACGCTCCGTCGTCGGCGACGGCCCTACCCGCTGTCCGCGTGGCGTCAACGTGATCAGACCCTAGTCATCCCGCCCCGTGGGCGCGGCTCCTGCGGGATACAGTGGGCACCGTTCATCCCCCGGTTCGAGAGGACCCCCGTGCTGTCTGCGTGCCCGGTGGCGCCCCGCGAGCACGCGGGGGAGGACCTGCGGTGACGGCACTCACCGAGCGCCCGGTCGTCCCCGCCCGCCGGCTGCCCGCCGTGGTCGGCGCCTACGTGGCGCTGACCAAGCCCAAGCTGGTCGAGCTGCTGCTGGTCACCACGCTGCCGGCGATGATGATGGCCGCCGACGGCTGGCCGTCCTGGCGGCTGGTGGGCGCCACGATGGTGGGCGGGACGTTCGCCGCCGGCGCGGCCAACGTCTTCAACTGCTGGTACGACCGCGACATCGACCGGCTGATGTCGCGCACCCGCGACCGGCCGATCCCGGCCGGGGTGGTGTCGCCGGGGGCCGCGCTGACCTTCGGGCTGGTCCTCGCCGCGGCGTCGCTGACGCTGCTGTGGGTGGCCACCACGCCGCTGGCCACGGCGCTGGCCGCGGTCGCGATCCTGGCCTACTCCGTCGTCTACACGATGGTGCTCAAGCGCCGGACCCGGCACAACACGGTCTTCGGGGCCTTCCCCGGGGCGGCGCCGGTGCTCATCGGCTGGGCGGCGGTGACCGGCTCGCTCGACTGGCCGGCGCTCGCCTTCTTCGCCGTCGTCTTCTGCTGGCAGATGCCGCACTTCTGGGCGCTGGCCAGCCGCTTCCGCGAGGACTACGCCCGCGCCGGCGTGCCCATGCTCAGCGTGGTGGCCGGTCCCGAGAGCGTGGGCCGGCAGTCGGTCGTGTGGGCGTGGGCGACCCTCGGCGCCACGCTGCTCATGGGCTCGGTCAGCCCGGTCCTCAACTGGGCCTTCGCCGTCGGCGGCGGGCTGCTCGGCGCGTGGTACGTGGCCGAGACCCACCAGTGGCTCGCCCGCATCCGCAGCGCCGTCCCCGACCGGCCGATGAAGCTGTTCTCGGTGTCGATCACGCACATGACGCTGCTGTCGATCGCCATCGCCGTCGACGTCCTCGTCTGACCCCGCCCGCGCCTCACTGCTCCGTCGAGATCCCGTGATCTCGACGTTCGAAGGGCGGCACGGGCGCGTCCGTCGTCGACCTGGTGCTGTCTCGACGGCTGCGAGACAGCACCAGGTCGACGTGCGGCGCAGCGCGGTCTCCGCGGGCGCGGTGACCGTCGTCAGGCGCACCTCGCTCCTCGGGAAGCTGGTAGCCGGCCCGGTGCCGTTGCGCGCCGCGTCCGGCGGCCGTCACGGCAGGTGGTGCCGTGCCGCTGGCCCGATCCGCGGCGGCGGCACCGGGGCCCGACCCTCCTGGCGACGGAGTAGACCGGCTGTCCGGTCCGTGGCACCGGGGCGGCGCGGTGCCGTCCCGGCCGCGGGGAACGGGGCCGGGAGGAGAAGGGGGAGGACCATGAGGACTGCAGGACGGATCCCGTCGGTCGCCGCTGCCGCGCTGCTGGTCGCCCTGGCCGCGCCCGCGACGGCCGCCGCGGCCCCGCCGGACGCCGCGGAGCCGCAGCTGCTCTTCGGTGAACTGGACGGCGGTTCGGGCAGCACCGTCGGTCCCGGTGGGGACCTCTACGTCACCGAGCCGGTCTCCGGCGACCTGACCCGCGTGGACCGCCGCACGGGCGAGACCACGACGGTGGCGGACTGCCTGCCGGAGCGGGTGCTCCCGGACGGGCCGGGCGGTGCGATGGACGTCGCCTTCCGGGGCCGGACCGCGTACGTGCTCGTGTCGCTCGTCGGTCCCGACGTCGGCGGGGACGACGTCGTCGGGCTCTACCGCGTCGACGCTCCGGACACCTGCACGGTCGTCGCTGACATCGGTGCCTGGGCGGTGGAGAACCCGCCGGAGACCGACTTCTTCGTCCCCAGCGGCCTGCAGTACGCCATGGAGGCCGTGGCCGGCGGGTTCCTCGTCACCGACGGCCACCACAACCGGGTGCTGTACGTCACCACGGAGGGGGACGTCAGCGAGGTCCTGGCGCTGGACAACGTCGTCCCGACCGGCCTCGCGACCCACGGCCGCGGCGTGCTGCTCGCCCTGGCCGGGCCGGTCCCGCACGAGCCGGAGACCGGCCGGGTGGTGGCCTTCCGGCCTGGTGACGACCACGTCCGCGAGGTCGCCTCGGGTGGCCGGCTGCTCGTGGACGTCGAGCGCGGTCGGGGTGGCGTCTACGCCCTGTCGCAGGGCGTCTTCACGCCCGGCAACCCGGAGGGGTCGCCGGCGGATCCGGACACCGGACAGTTGCTGCGGGTGACCCGGGACGGCGGCTTCGAGGTGGTGGCCGGACCGCTCGACCGGCCGACGTCCATGGAGGTGGTGGGCCGGACCGCCTACGTCGTCACGCTCGACGGCGAGATCTGGACGGTCGACCTGCGCGGCTGAGCCCGGCCTCGCAGGAGGCCCCACCTCGCTGTGCGGTGCCCGACCTCACGCCACAGCGCGAGGTCGGGCACCGCGCCGTGAGGCCGGTGCGGTGAGCAGTGCGGGGGAGGGCCGCCGAGGGCGCAGCAGGTCGACGACGGGCGGGTGACCCCGCGGTCCCTCAGCGGGCGGCGGCGGTGGGGACGGCGGGGGTGTCGAGGGGCCGCTCGGTCGCCGGCCCGCGGACCGACCAGGCCAGCCGCGCGGTGTAGGCGGTCACCAGCACCGCGCCGAGCATGTGCAGCAGCACCAGCACCACGGGCAGGTGGGTGAAGTACTGCACGAAGCCGACCACGCCCTGCAGCAGCTGCACGACCAGCAGGTCGCGCGCGGCCCGGCGCACCCTGCCGGGGGAGTCCATGGCGTACAGCGCCACCAGCAGCGCGACGGTCAGCCCGACGAGCAGGAAGACGACGTCGGCGTGCAGCTGGCTGACCGTCTCCGGGTCGAAGCCCATCCGCCCGCCGGAGGGGGCGCCGGTCTCGTCGAGGTCGCCGCTGTGCGGGCCCGACCCGGTGACCACGGTGCCCAGCACCAGCACCACCGCGGTCACCGCGGCGATCCCGCCGACCAGCAGCGCGATCGGCCGGCGCACCAGCGGTTGCCCGACCCCGGGCTCCCGCGAGCGCAGCCACAGCACCGTGGACACCGCGACCAGCACCGAGGACAGCAGGAAGTGCGCGGCCACCGTCCACGGGTTCAGGCCGGTCAGCACGGTCACCCCGCCGAGCAGCGCCTGCGCGGGGATGCCCAGGAACGCGGCGACGGCCAGCCCCCGCAGGTCACGGCGGCCGGAGCGGAAGACGGCGACGACGGTGGCGATCGCGACCGCGGCCAGCACGAAGGTCAGCAGCCGGTTGCCGAACTCGATCACGCCGTGGCCGGCCAGCTCCGGCGTGGCCACGAAGCTCGCGTCGGTGCACCGTGGCCAGGTGGGGCAGCCCAGCCCCGAGCCGGTGAGCCGCACCGCGCCGCCGGTGACGACGATCGCGCCGTTGGCCAGGAGGTTGACCAGGGCGATCCGGGAGACGACGGCAGAGGAGACCCGCACGTCCCGATGCTAGCCGCGGGCGGGGCGCCTCCCGGTTCGCTCAGGGCAGATCACACCGGGGAAGCGCCGCGTCCCCGGACGCGCTGCAGACAGGCGAATGGCTGATGCGCCGCTCTCGGTGACGGTGTGCCATCCCGGGTACGGGCTCCCCCTGACGCGAGCCCTCCGGCGACCACCTCCCGACCCACCCGACCGACCTGGACGTGAGGCATGACCAGCCCCTTCTTCCCCGGCCCCTACGGGAGCCCCTTCGACGACTTCTTCGCCCGCTACCTCGGCGGCGGGCAGGGCGCGCCCCGTCAGCGCGTCGACATCACCCAGTTCCTCAGCCAGCAGGCGCGCGAGCTGGTCAACGCCGCCGCCGGGCAGGCGGTGGCCACCGGCAGCGCCGACCTCGACACCGAGCACCTGCTGTGGGCGATGACCGGCGACGAGACCACCCGCGCCTTCCTGGCCCGCACCGGCACCGACCCCGACCGGCTGCGCAGCGAGCTCGACGGCCAGCTTCAGCGCGGCGAGCCGCGCGAGGAGGCGCCGTCCCTGACGCCGGCCGCCAAGCGCGCGCTGCTCGACGCCCACCGGGTGTCGCGTGCGCTGGGCAGCACCTACATCGGCCCCGAGCACCTGCTGTTCGCCCTCGCCGTCAACCCCGACTCCCCCGGCGGGCGGGTGCTGCGGGAGCACGGCGTGACCCCGGAGGCCCTCCAGCAGGCCGCCACCGGCGGTCCCCAGCCCGGCGGCGGGCGCCCCGGCGGCCCCGGCCAGGGCCAGCAGTCGAGCACCCCGACGCTGGACGAGTACGGCCGCGACCTCACCGAGATGGCCCGCAACGGCCAGATCGACCCGGTGATCGGCCGGGAGGCGGAGATCGAGCAGACCGTCGAGGTCCTCTCGCGGCGCCGGAAGAACAACCCGGTGCTCATCGGCGACGCCGGCGTCGGCAAGACCGCGATCGTAGAGGGCATCGCCGCCCAGATCGTCGAGGGCGACGTCCCCGAGACGCTGCGCGGCCGCCGGCTCGTCGAGCTCGACCTCACCGGCCTGGTGGCCGGCACCCGCTACCGCGGTGACTTCGAGGAGCGGCTCAAGAAGGTCATGGACGAGATCCGCGAGCACTCCGACGAGGTGATCGTCTTCATCGACGAGCTGCACACCGTCGTCGGCGCCGGCGCCTCGGAGGGCTCCGGCGGGGCGGGCAACATGCTCAAGCCGGCCCTGGCCCGCGGCGAGCTGCACATCATCGGTGCGACGACGCTGGACGAGTACCGCCGCAACATCGAGAAGGACGCCGCGCTGGAGCGCCGGTTCCAGCCGATCCTGGTGGCCGAGCCCAGCGTCGAGGACACCGTGGCGATCCTGTGCGGCCTGCGCGACCGCTACGAGGCCCACCACCAGGTGCGCTTCACCGACGACGCCATCCGCGCCGCCGTCGACCTCTCCGACCGCTACGTCCCCGACCGGCACCTGCCGGACAAGGCCATCGACCTCATCGACCAGGCCGGTGCCCGCGTCCGCCGCCGGGTGAAGACCCCGCCGACGGACCTGCGCGGCCTCGAGCAGGAGGTCGAGCGGCTGCAGCGGGAGAAGGACCAGGCGGTGGCCGCCGAGCAGTACGAGCGCGCCTCCGAGCTGCGCGACCAGCTCGCCGAGGCCCAGCGCCGGCTGGAGGAGGCCCGCACCGGCGGCGGCCAGGCCGGCGTGCCGGAGGTCGGCGTCGACGACGTCGCCGAGGTCATCTCGCGGCAGACCGGCATCCCGGTGGCCCAGCTGACCCAGGAGGAGATGGCGCGGCTGCTGTCGCTGGAGCAGCGCCTGCACGAGCGGGTGGTCGGCCAGGACGACGCGGTGCGCGTGGTGGCCGAGGCCGTGCGCCGCTCGCGCGTGGGGCTGGGCGACCCCGACCGGCCGATCGGCAGCTTCCTGTTCCTCGGCCCCACCGGCGTCGGCAAGACCGAGCTGGCCCGGGCGCTGGCCGAGGCGCTGTTCGGCGACTCCGACCGCATGATCCGGCTGGACATGAGCGAGTTCCAGGAGCGGCACACCGTCAGCCGGCTGGTCGGCTCCCCGCCCGGGTACGTCGGCTACGAGGACGCCGGGCAGCTCACCGAGGCGGTCCGCCGCCGGCCCTACTCGGTCGTGCTGCTCGACGAGATCGAGAAGGCCCACCCCGACGTCTTCAACACCCTGCTGCAGGTGCTCGACGACGGCCGGCTCACCGACTCCCAGGGCCGCACGGTCGACTTCAAGAACACCGTGCTGATCATGACCAGCAACCTCGGCTCCGAGCTGATCCAGGGCCGCAACGCCCCGCTCGGCTTCGGCACCGGGGACGCCGCGGCCGCCGACGCCGGGCTGCGCGACCGGCTCATGCGGCGGCTGCGCGAGTCGTTCCGGCCGGAGTTCCTCAACCGGATCGACGAGATCGTGGTCTTCTCGCAGCTGGAGACCGAGCAGCTGCAGCAGATCACCCGGCTGCTGCTCGACGAGACCCGCCGCCGGCTGTCGGCCCAGGACATCGAGGTGACCTTCACCGACGAGGCGGTCGCCTGGATCGCCGAGCGCGGGTTCGAGCCGCAGTTCGGCGCCCGGCCGCTGCGCCGGGCGATCCAGCGCGAGGTCGACAACCCGCTGGCCCGGCTGCTGCTCGACGGCCGCGTGGCGGCCGGCCGGCACGTCGTCGTCGGCGTCTCCGACGGCGCCCTGGACCTGCGCGTCGAGGACACCCAGCACGACGCCGAGCCCGCCGCGGCCGCGCAGGCGTGACCTGCCCCACCCGGCCCCTGACCTGCGCGGTCGGGGGCCGGGTGGGTTAGGGCGACCTTGCTTGCAGGCCTCCCGAAATAGGTCACAATCGTGTTGTGGAAACCAGCACGGTGCAGGCGGGGGCGGCGCGCGCCGACGACGTCCGCACCCGTGACCGGGTGACCGCGCTGCTGCTCGAGCACGGCCCGCAGACCGCCAGCGAGCTGGCCGGCCGGCTGGGCGTCAGCCCGGCCGCCGTCCGGCGCCACCTCGACGCCCTCGCCGCCCAGGGCCGGGTCGAGGAGCGGGCGGCGCCGGGCGCGCAGCGGGGGAGGGGCCGGCCCGCCCGGCACTTCCACCTCACCGACGCCGGCCGCTCCGGCTTCGCGCACGCCTACGACGACCTCGCGCTCACCGCGCTGCGGTACGTCGCCGCCTCCGGCGGTCCCGACGCCGTCCGCGCGGTCGCGCAGGCCCAGCTCGCCGGCCTCGAGCAGCGGGCCTCCGACGCCGTAGCCCGCGCCGACGGTGCGCCGGTCGAGCGGGCCCGGGCGCTGGCCGAGGCGCTGACCGCCGAGGGCTACGCTGCCTCGGCGTCGGCGATCGCCAGCGGCGGGCAGCTGTGCCAGCACCACTGCCCGGTGGCGCACGTCGCGGCGGAGTTCCCGCAGCTGTGCGAGGTCGAGACGGCGGTGATCGGCCGGCTCGTGGGCACCCACGTGCAGCGGCTGGCGACCATCGCCCACGGCGACGGCGTCTGCACCACCCACATCCCCGGGCCCTCACGCGCCCGGGCTCACACCGGCGCGGGGAACACAGACGGCCCCGCGCGCCCTGTACCCGGTGAGCGAGCAGCGCGGGCCGTCCCACGCCAGGCAGGCCGCGCACCGTCCACCAGCACCACCCCCACGAGCGACCGGGAGAGGACGCCCGCATGACCAGCACCCAGCAGCCGGTGACCGGCACGCCGCTGACGCAGGACGAGCAGATCGAGCAGCTCGGCCGCTACCAGTACGGCTGGGCCGACGCCGACGTCGCCGGGGCCTCCGCCCGCCGCGGCCTGGACGAGGACGTCGTCCGGGACATCTCGGCGCGCAAGAACGAGCCCGAGTGGATGCTCGAGCGCCGCCTCAAGGCGCTCAAGCTCTTCGACCGCAAGCCGATGCCCGACTGGGGGTCGGACCTGTCCGGGATCGACTTCCAGAACATCAAGTACTTCGTGCGCTCCACCGAGGCGCAGGCCACCTCGTGGGACGAGCTGCCCGAGGACATCAAGAACACCTACGACAAGCTGGGCATCCCCGAGGCGGAGAAGCAGCGGCTGATCGCCGGTGTCGCGGCCCAGTACGAGTCCGAGGTCGTCTACCACAAGATCCGCGAGGACCTCGAGGAGCAGGGCGTCCTCTTCCTCGACACCGACACCGCGCTGAAGGAGCACGAGGACCTCTTCCGCGAGTACTTCGGCTCGGTCATCCCGTCCGGTGACAACAAGTTCGCCGCGCTGAACACCGCGGTGTGGTCGGGCGGCTCGTTCATCTACGTGCCGAAGGGCGTGCACGTCGAGATCCCGCTGCAGGCCTACTTCCGGATCAACACCGAGAACATGGGCCAGTTCGAGCGGACGCTGATCATCGTCGACGAGGACGCCTACGTGCACTACGTCGAGGGCTGCACGGCGCCGATCTACAAGTCGGACTCGCTGCACTCCGCGGTCGTCGAGATCATCGTGAAGAAGAACGCCCGCTGCCGGTACACGACCATCCAGAACTGGTCGAACAACGTCTACAACCTGGTCACCAAGCGGGCGATCGCCCACGAGGGCGCGACCATGGAGTGGATCGACGGCAACCTCGGCTCCAAGGTCACCATGAAGTACCCGGCGGTCTGGATGACCGGCGAGCACGCCAAGGGCGAGGTGCTCTCCATCGCCTTCGCCGGCGAGGGCCAGCACCAGGACGCCGGCGCCAAGATGGTGCACGCCGCCCCGAACACCTCCTCGACGATCGTGTCGAAGTCCGTGGCCCGCGGCGGCGGCCGCACGTCCTACCGCGGCCTGGTCCAGATCGACGAGGGCGCGCACGGCTCGAAGTCCACGGTCAAGTGCGACGCCCTGCTGGTCGACACGATCAGCCGGTCGGACACCTACCCCTACGTCGACGTCCGCGAGGACGACGTCGCCATGGGCCACGAGGCGACCGTCTCGCGGGTCAGCGAGGACCAGCTCTTCTACCTGATGAGCCGCGGTCTGTCCGAGGACGAGGCCATGGCGATGGTGGTGCGCGGGTTCGTCGAGCCGATCGCCCGCGAGCTGCCCATGGAGTACGCCCTCGAGCTCAACCGGCTCATCGAGCTGCAGATGGAAGGTGCCGTCGGCTGATGCCGGAGCAGAACACCCCCAGCACCACCGGTCTCACCACCGAGTCCGCCACCCTCGCCGGCGAGCTGTTCGGCGAGGGGGTGGGCACCCAGGCAGGACCCCCGGCCGTCCCCGCGGCCGGCACGGGCACCGCCGGGCAGGCGGCCCCGGGCGCGCACTCGCACGGCGGCACCGCCCCGACCGGCTCGCCGGCCGAGCGGTTCACCTCGACCGACCCCGAGGCCTTCGGCCGCGTCACCGGCCGCGAGGAGGAGTGGCGCTTCACCCCGATGCGCCGCGTCCGCCCGCTGCTCGAGGGGGCGCCGTCCGAGGCCCACCTGCAGTGGACGACCGACCTGCCCGAGGGCGTCGAGCTGACCAGCGTCGACGCCGACGACCCGCTGCTCAAGGGCCTGCCCGAGCCGGTCGACCGGCTCGCCGCGCTCGCCCGCCGGCGCAGCGGCGGCGCCGCCGTCGTCCGCGTGCCGGCCGAGGCGCGCCCCGACCGCCCGGTCACCCTCGGCCTGGCCGGCACCGGGTCCGACGACGTCGTCTGGGGGCAGCTCGTCGTCGAGGTCGGGGCGTTTGCGGAGACGACCGTCGTCCTCGACCACAGCGGCCTGGCCCGCTACGCCGGCGGCGTCGCCGTCCTCGTGGGCGACGGCGCGCGGGTGACCGTCGTGTCCGTGCAGGACTGGGCCCCGGGCGCGGTGCACGGCGGGCAGTTCGACGCCGTCGTCGGCCGCGACGCCAGCTTCCGGCAGGTCGTGGTCACCCTGGGCGGTGACCTCGTGCGGCTGGTCAGCAACGTGCAGTACGCCGGCCCCGGCGGCACCGCAGAGCTGTTCGGCGTCTACTTCTCCGACGAGACCCAGCACCAGGAGCACCGGCTCTGGGTCGACCACGCGGTGCCCAACTGCACCAGCAACGTGCTCTACAAGGGCGCGCTGCAGGGCGAGGGCGCGCGCACGGTGTGGGTCGGCGACGTCCGGATCCGCCCGGCCGCCACCGGCACCGACACCTACGAGCTCAACCGCAACCTGGTGCTCACCGACGGCGCCCGCGCCGACTCGGTGCCCAACCTGGAGATCGAGACCGGCGAGATCGTCGGCGCCGGCCACGCCAGCGCCACCGGCCGGTTCGACGACGAGCAGCTGTTCTACCTGTGCTCCCGCGGCATCGACGCCGAGACCGCCCGCCGCCTGGTGGTCCGCGGCTTCTTCGCCGACGTCGTCCAGCACATCGGCGTCGACGCGCTGCAGGACCGCATCATGCGCTCCATCGAGGCCCGCCTCGGCGCGCTGCCCGGCCTCGAGGACCAGCACGTCGAGCAGCCGGTCGGGGTGGCCTGACCCATGGCCTTCGAGCGGGTCTGCGCCCTCTCCGACGTCCCGGAGAACGGGGCCCTGCGGGTCGAGCTGTCCGACGTCGACGTCGCCGTCGTCCGGTTCGAGGGCGGGGTCTACGCCGTCCAGGACGTCTGCTCGCACGCCGAGGTCCCGCTGTCCGAGGGCGACGTCGAGGAGTTCGACGGCGCCCCCACCATCGAGTGCTGGCTGCACGGGTCGTGCTTCGACCTGCGCACCGGCGAGCCCACCAACCTGCCGGCCACCGAGCCGGTCGACGTCTACCCGGTCCGCGTGGAGGGGGAGGACGTGCTCGTCGACACCGAAGCCGACGGCAGCCTCCCGCTCGCGGCCGGCAACTGAGGAGCGAGAGAAGAAGTGTCGGTTCTGGAGATCCGCGACCTGCACGTCACGGTCGGCGAGGGCGACGACGCCAAGGAGATCCTCCGCGGCGTCGACCTCACCGTCCGGTCGGGTGAGACCCACGCGATCATGGGCCCCAACGGGTCGGGCAAGTCCACCCTCGCCTACTCGATCGCCGGCCACCCGAAGTACACGATCACCGGCGGCACCGTGACCCTCGACGGCGAGGACGTCCTCGCGATGAGCGTCGACGAGCGCGCCCGCGCCGGCCTGTTCCTCGCCATGCAGTACCCGGTCGAGGTCCCCGGCGTCTCGGTGTCGAACTTCCTGCGCACCGCCGCCACCGCGGTCAAGGGCGAGGCCCCGAAGCTGCGCACCTGGGTCAAGGACGTGCGCGAGGAGATGACCGCGCTGGAGATGGACCCCGCCTTCGCCGAGCGCAACGTCAACGAGGGCTTCTCCGGCGGTGAGAAGAAGCGCCACGAGATCCTGCAGATGCGGCTGCTCAAGCCGAAGATCGCCGTCCTCGACGAGACCGACTCCGGTCTCGACGTCGACGCGCTGCGGGTCGTCTCCGAGGGCGTCAACCGCACCCGCGAGGAGGGTGACGTCGGCGTCCTGCTGATCACCCACTACACGCGGATCCTGCGCTACATCCAGCCCGACTTCGTGCACGTGTTCGTCGGCGGCCGCGTCGTCGACGAGGGCGGCAAGGAGCTCGCCGACAAGCTCGAGGCGGAGGGCTACGCCGCCTACGTCCAGGGCTCGAAGGAGACCGCGAAGGCATGACCTCGACCGTCTCGCGTCCCGCTGCCGGGGCGCAGAAGCAGCCCCTGCCCCTGGACGTCGAGGCGATCCGGGCGGACTTCCCCATCCTGTCGCGCACCGTGCGCGACGGGAAGCGGCTGGTCTACCTCGACTCCGGCGCCACCTCGCAGAAGCCCCGCAGCGTCCTCGACGCCGAGCGGGACTTCTACGAGAACCACAACGCCGCCCCGCACCGCGGCGCGCACCAGCTCGCCGAGGAGGCCACCGACCTCTACGAGGCGGCCCGCGCCACGATCGCCGGGTTCATCGGCGCCGCCGTCGAGGAGGTCGTGTTCACCCGCAACACGACCGACGCGGTCAACACCGTCGCCTACGCGCTGTCCAACGCCGCCACGGCGAAGGAGCCGTCCTTCCGCCGGTACGCCGTCGGGCAGGGCGACGAGATCGTCGTGACCGAGATGGAGCACCACGCCAACCTGGTGCCCTGGCAGCAGCTGTGCGAGCGCACCGGCGCCACGCTGCGCTGGCTCGGCCTCACCGACGACGGCCGGCTGGACCTCTCCGACCTGTCCACCGTCGTCAACGAGCGGACCAAGCTGGTCGCGGTCACCCAGCAGTCGAACATCCTGGGCACGATCAACCCGCTGCAGCCGATCGTGGCCCGGGCGCGGGAGGTCGGCGCGCTGGTGCTGGTCGACGGCGCGCAGTCGGTGCCGCACCAGCCGGTCGACGTCACCGCGCTGGGCGCGGACTTCCTCGTCTTCTCCGGTCACAAGATGCTCGGGCCCACCGGCGTCGGCGTGCTGTGGGGCCGCTACGAGGTCCTCGACGCGCTGCCGCCGTTCCTCACCGGCGGCTCGATGATCGAGGTCGTGCGCATGGAGGGCAGCACCTTCATGCCGCCGCCGCAGCGGTTCGAGGCCGGCGTGCCGATGACCGCGCAGGTGGTCGGACTCGGTGCGGCCGTCGACTACCTGCAGGCCCTCGGCATGGACCGGGTGCAGGCGCACGAGGAGGCGCTCACCGCCTACGCCCTCGAGCAGCTGCAGGCGATCCCGGGCGTCACCGTGATCGGCCCCCCCGACACCGTCGCCCGCGGGGGAGCGGTGTCCTTCACCGTCGAGGGCATCCACCCGCACGACGTCGGCCAGGTCCTCGACGACCTCGGCATCGCCGTCCGGGTGGGGCACCACTGCGCCTGGCCGGTGGTCCGCCGCTACGGCGTCCCGGCCACCACCCGCGCCACGTTCTACGTGCACACCGGGTACGACGACGTCGACGCGCTGGTGGAAGGTGTGCGGGCTGCGCAGCGTTTCTTCGGAGTGACGCCGGAGGAGGCAACCGCCTGATGCAGCTGCAGTCCATGTACCAGGAGATCATCCTGGACCACTACCGCAACCCGCACGGCCGCGGGCTGCGCGACCCGTACGAGGCCGAGGTCCACCACGTGAACCCGACCTGCGGGGACGAGGTGACCCTGCGGGTGCACCTCGACGGCGACACCATCGCCGACGTGTCCTACGAGGGCATGGGCTGCTCGATCAGCCAGGCGTCGGTCTCGGCGATGTACGACCTCGTCGTGGGCCGCCCGGTCACCGACGCGCTGGCCACCGGCGAGCACTTCATGACGCTGATGCAGTCCAAGGGCGACCCGGCCGTGGCCGAGGAGCTGGAGGACGAGCTCGAGGACGCCGTCGCCTTCGCCGGCGTGTCCAAGTACCCCGCGCGGATCAAGTGCGCGCTGATGAGCTGGATGGCCCTCAAGGACGCCTCCGCCCGCGCCCTGGCCGCCGCTCCCGCACCGACCGGAGGACAGGCATGAGCGAGACCACCGCCAACGACACCCCCGAGCTGCCGGCCTACAAGTCCGCGCTGCTGGAGGACGTCGAGGAGGCCATGCGCGACGTCGTCGACCCCGAGCTGGGCGTCAACGTCGTCGACCTCGGCCTCGTCTACGGCATCGACGTCGCCGACGACGGCGGCTCGCAGGTCGCCGTCCTCGACATGACGCTCACCTCGGCGGCCTGCCCGCTGACCGACGTCATCGAGGACCAGGCGCGCCAGGCCCTGACCGGCGGCCCCGGCCCCGGCCTGGTCGACGACATCCGGATCAACTGGGTCTGGATGCCGCCGTGGGGCCCGGACAAGATCACCGACGACGGGCGCGAGCAGCTGCGCGCCCTCGGCTTCCGGGTCTGAACGGGCTCCTCGAGCGCCTGGCCGCCGGCGACGACCCCCCGGCCGACGCCAGCGTCACCGCACTGCCCGCGCCCCTCGGGGCGCGGGCAGTCGTCGTCGGCGGGTCCGCCTGGCACGTCGTCGCGGCCGACGTCGACCCCGGGTGGGTGGCGGAGGCGGTGGCGCACGACCCGATCGCCGCGCCGCTGGGTGCCCGTTTCCTCGCCGCCCTCGCCGACCGGGTCGGCGCCGAGCCGGGCTCGCTGGACGCCGTCCTGGTGGCGCCGCGCACCGCCCGGCCGGTCGAGCTCGTGCCGGTCGAGGACCTCGACCACCCGCGCGTGCAGCGGGCGCTGCACCACCGCCGCGACGTGCGGGTGTGGGCGACGCCCGACGGTGCCGGCGTGCTCGTCCTCGGGCGCGGCGTCGCCGGGCGGCACGAGGTCAGCGTCGAGGTCGACCCGGTCGCCCGCGGGCGCGGACTGGGCACCGCGCTGGTCGCCGCGGCGCCTGCGCTGGTCCCCGGCGGCGGGCCGCTGTGGGCGCAGGTGGCGCCGGCCAACACCGCGTCGCTGCGGGCGTTCCTCGCCGCCGGCTACCGGCCGGTCTGCGCCGAGGTGCTGTTCGGCCCCTGACCGGCCGCGACCCGTGTCCGTCGCGCACCACCGGGTAGGGCGCCAGGGAGCCGCTGCCGGAGGAGCCCCGCATGACCGAGACCTTCCGCCTGGGCCGCATCGCCGGCATCCGGGTCGGCGTCAACGCCAGCGTCCTGGTGATCGTGCTGATCATCGCGGGCGGCCTGGCGCTGGGCCGGTTCCCGCTCGTGCTGCCCGGCCGCAGCGGCCTGGCCTACGCCACCGCCGCGCTGGCCGCCGCCGTGGCCTTCCTCGTCTCGCTGCTGGCGCACGAGCTGGCCCACGCGCTGGTCGCCCGCCGCAACGGCGTGGAGGTCGAGGGCATCACGCTGTGGCTGCTCGGCGGGGTCGCGCGGCTGCGCGGCGGCGCGCCCACGCCCGGGGCGGAGTTCCGCATCGCCGGCGTCGGCCCGCTCACCAGCCTCGCCCTCGGCGCCCTGTTCACGGCCGCCGGCCTGCTGGCCCGCGCGGCCGGCGCCGGCGGCCTGCCCGTGGCGGTGCTGGACTACCTCGCCGTCATCAACGTGTCGCTGGCGGTGTTCAACCTGGTCCCGGCCGCCCCGCTCGACGGCGGGCGGCTGCTGCGGGCGCTGCTGTGGTGGCGGCGCGGCGACCCGTGGTCCTCGGCGGTGACCGCGTCCCGGGCGGGCCGCTTCTTCGGGTTCGCGCTCATCGCCCTCGGCGCGCTGCAGCTGGTCACCGGTCGCGGGCTCGGCGGGCTGTGGCTGGGCCTGGTCGGGCTGTTCCTGGTCAACGCCGCGACCGCCGAGGAGCAGCAGGCGCGCGCGTCGGCGCGGCTCGGCGGGCTGTCGGTCGGCCGGGTGATGAGCGGCCCGGTGCTGACCGCCGACCCCGACCAGCCGGTCGAGCGGTTCCTGCACGAGGTGGTTCTGGCGCACCGGTTCAGCACCTACCCGCTGGTCGACGCCGGCGGTGCGCTGGCCGGGCTGGTGACCCTCAACCGGCTGCGGTCGGTGCCGCCGGGCGCCCGGGCGACGACGCGGCTGCGCGACGTCGCCTGCCCGCCGTCGGAGATCCCGACCGCCCGCCCGGACGAGCCGCTGCTGGACCTGCTGGGCCGGATGCAGGGCTGCACCGACGGGCGGGCGGTGGTCGTCGACGGGGGCCGGGTCGTGGGCGTGGTGTCGCCGAGCGACGTCACGCGCACCCTCCAGCTCGCCGACCTCGCCGCCGCCGGCCGGTACCCGCCCGCCGGCGGCGGGGCCGACGTCGCCCCGCGGCAGGGGCCGGGCCCGGTCTGAGCCGCCGGGTCAGCGCATCTCCGACAGCCGCGCGCCGAACCCGGCCACCGGGCGCAGCTCGCGGCGGGCGCCGATGGCCAGCAGCGTGGCGCCGACGACCAGCGCCCCGCCCAGCGGCAGGGGCAGCGCGACGACGGCCAGCCCGACGCCCAGCGCGACCGCGGTGGCCGCGCCGGTGAGCAGGGCCGCGCGGACCGCCGTGCGTGCGCCGAGGGCCATGACCGCCGCGGCCGCGACCAGCACCAGCACCGGGCGCAGCGCGCCGGGCAGCACCACCGCCGCCACTGTCGAGGGCACTGCCGCGACCACCAGCCCCGGACCCCACGCCGGCCACGACGGCCCGTGCAGCAGCCGCGGCCCCGCGGCCACCCACAGGCCCACGGCGGCCGGCAGGCTCCACGCCTCGACCGCGGCCGCGCCGGCCAGCGCGGCCGCCGTCCAGGCCGCCGCCACCAGCTCGGCGGCGCCGGTGCGCCAGGTCGCGACCTCCTCGGGCCCGCCGTCCCGGTCGCCGCCGCGCGCCTCGCGGGCCAGCAGCGCCGCCCAGCCGCAGGTGAGCACGCCCTGCACGGCCAGGTGCAGCGCGAGCTGGCTCCAGGCGGCGTCGACGGCGACCACCGCCAGCGCGGCGCCGGCGCACACTGCCCCGACGGTGCCGGTGGGGCCGCGCACGTCCGGGTCCATCGCCGGCCGGCCGGCGAGCGTGACCGCGTACAGCCCGGTGAGGGCCACCGCGGCGCCGCCGGGCGGGAGCAGGCCGGCCGGGACGGCGAGCAGCGCGGCCGCGGCCAGGCAGCCGGCCGCCGTGGGCAGGGCCGTGGGCCGCTCGTCGCGCCGCAGCGCGGCCACCCCGGCGACGGGCAGCGCGGTGAGCAGCAGCAGGACCACCAGTGCCGTCCACCGGGCCGCCAGCGCGAGCTGCCCGACCGCGAGCACGACGAGCGTGCTGCCGGCGGCGGTGGCCGCGGGGAGCAGCAGGCCCCGCCGCCAGCCGCCCAGCACGGTCGCGGCGACGCTGACCAGCAGCACGCCGAGCTCCCCGGCCAGCGGCAGCGACACCGGGTCGCCGGTGGACAGCGCCGCCCCGACCGCGCCGCCGGCGGCGAGCCCGGCGACCACGGGCACCAGCCGCGGCGGGCCGAGCAGCGGCTCGACCGCCCGGACCAGCCGCACCGGCAGCAGCGCTGCCGCCACCGCCACCGTGAGCCCCGCGGCGAGCCAGCGCGCCGGGCCGTCGGCGGTGGCGGCCGTGACCAGCCCGCCCGCGACGCCGGTGACCCACCACGGCCCGGTGGTGACGAGCGCGATGCGCGCGAGCGCGGGCCGCGCGGCCAGGGTCACGGCGAGCCCGGCGAGGGCGACGGTGAGCAGCAGCGCGGTGCGCGGGGCCCCGCCCTCGGCGAGGGACAGCGACCGCAGCGCGGCCACCTGCACCGCCACCCACGCCGCCAGCGGCCAGCTCAGCGGGCGGGGGAATAGCACCCGCAGGCTCACCAGCACGGCCGCCACCGCCAGCGCCGGCAGCGGGCCGCCCTCGAGCGGGTGGTCCCCGGTGCCGGCGCCGGTGAGCGCGAGCGCCGCCGCGGCCGCCGCGCAGGCCTCCTCGGTGCTGCGCAGCCGCGACCGCGCGGCCAGCGCCGAGGCGCAGGCGACCAGCAGCGCCAGCAGCAGCACGCCGACCCGGCCGGCCGGCCCGGCGAGCGCGGGCCCGGCCAGCCCGACGGCGACCAGGAGCACCACCCCGACGCCGAGCAGCACCTGCGGCGGGCGCAGCCGCGACGGCAGCGGCGGCGCCGGGGCGGCGGGCACGCGCCCCGGGGGGCCGGCGTAGGGGAGCCGGGGCAGCCGCGCGTCCGGCGTCACCGGTCCTCCCCTCGCTGGTGCACGGCCCCAGGTTGGGGCCGCTCAGCGCATCTGCGCCACCCAGGCGACCGCCTCCCGCGCCTGCTGGCGCCGCCGCTCGTAGGTGGCGCCCACGACCAGCAGCAGCAACCCCGCCGTGGCGAGCGTGACCCAGCGGGGGACCAGCGGTGCGTAGGGCGCCAGCCGCCCGAGGACGACGACCGCCAGCGCCGCGGCGCCCACCACGAAGGGCGCCTGCCGGTGGGTGAGCGTGCCCGCGACGGTCAGCCCGGCGGCGACGGCCACGACGCCGACCAGCCGCAGGGCCGTCGGCTCGTCGACCACGACCAGCGCCGAGGGCAGCAGTGCCACCGCCACCGCCGGACCCTCCGCGGCCCAGGACACCGCGCCCGTCCGCAGCGCCGGGACCGCCAGGAGGAGCAGGCCCGCGGCGGCGGGCAGCGTGTAGACCTCCGGCGTGCCGACGTCGGCGCCGGCCGCCGCGATCCAGCAGGCCAGGACGAGGTCGGCCACCGCCAGCACGGCGACCGGCTGCCGGCGGGCGACGACGGCGTAGCAGCCGGCGGCCGCGCCGACGACGGCGAGGTCGACCGCCAGCTGCCCCCACGCGCCGGCGTCGGCCGCGACCAGCCCCGCAGCGAGGCCGGCCAGGGTGCCGGCGAGCGCGGCGGCGGCCTCCTCCGGGAACCGGGCGCGCAGCGCGGCGACCGCGAAGGACGCCGCGCCGACCAGCGCGAGCAGCAGTGCGGCGGGGACCGGGCCGAGCAGGTCGCCCTCCAGCGCCACCAGCACCGCCAGGCCCGGCGCGGCCAGCGCGGCGCCCGTGGCGGCCGGCCGCACGCCCGGGCGCAGCACCGCGGCGAGCCCCGCGGGGACGGCGGCGGCCAGCACCAGCAGGGCCAGCGGGCCGCTGCGGCCCTCCTCGGCGAGCACTGCCGCGCCGGCCCCTGCCAGGACGCCGCCCGCGCCGACCAGCGCGGCAAGCGCCGTGGCGGCCGTGGCCGGCGGGGCCGCCGCGGTCAGCAGCACCAGGCCCAGCCCGGCCGCGACGACCGCCCCGCCGACGCCGAGACCCGCCAGCGACCCGGCGAGGGCCGCGGCCGCGATCGCGGCGGCCGCGCCCGACACCACCCGCGGCGGGGGCAGGTGTGCGGCGGTGCGGGGCTCGCGCAGCAGCGCGACGGCGCCGGCGGCCGCGGCGGCGAGGACGGCGGTGGCGAGCCAGGAGTCCAGCGGTGCGCCGTCCCAGGCCAGCGGCACGCCCAGCAGCACCCCGGCGGCGGCTCCCAGCGCGGCGAGGCCCTGCGCCACCGGCCGCAGCGCGGGGCGCAGGAGCAGCAGCGCGAGGACGTCGAGCAGCGCGGTGCCGAGCAGCACCGCCATCCCCGCCGCGCCGTCGGCGAGCCCGGCGGGCAGAAGCAGCCAGCCGGCGGGCTGGGCGACGAGCAGCGCGACCAGCGGCCAGGTGACCGTGCTGCGGGTGGCCCGGCCGAGGGCGAGCGCGGCACCGCCGACGACGACGCAGGACAGCCCGCTCCACAGCCGCAGCGGCACGGCGTCGGCGCCCGCCAGTCCCAGCGCGTGGGCGGCGCCGAGGTCGACGGCCAGCAGGGCGGCGCCGGCCGCGGCCAGGGCCTCCTCGGTGGCCCGCAGCCCGCGCCGGGCGGCGACCGCCGACGCGGCGCACGCCGCGGCGGTGACCGTGCCCATCACGACGGCCTGGAAGGTCACCCCCAGCCGCGTCCAGGCCACGGCGACGAACGCGACGGCCGCGGCGACCACCAGCAGCGCACCGAGCCCGAGGAGCACCTGCTGCGGGCTCAGGCGGGGGCGCGGCGGCCGCGGCGGCGCGGTCGGCCGGGGAGCCGGCGGCGCGGGGACCGGCGGGTCCGACACGCGGGCAACGACCGGGACCCGTGCCGGTGCGGGAGGAGGCGCCGTGCGGGCGGCCTGGCGCAGCGTGGCCAGCAGGGCGTCGCGCTCGCGAGCGAACTCGTCGATCGTGGCGCCCAGCCGCGCCACCACCGTCGCCGCCTGCGCCACCGCGGGCAGCCCGCAGGTGGGGCAGGGCGCGGGTGCCGGCACGGCCGGCGTCCCGCAGACGGGGCAGGGTGGTGCCCAGGTCGGCGTGCTCATGGCCGGGATGGTGACGCGCGACGGGCGCCGGCGGAACCGATCTCACCCCGGCTGTGGACGGCGCCGGCTGCTGTGGACGTCACCCGGCAATCCGCTCGGGTTCCGGCGTTCGGGCGCCTACCCTGGGATCAGTGATCACCACGACCGGCCTGGAGCTGCGCGCCGGGGCCCGCATCCTCCTGAGCGAGATCAGCCTGCGCGTGCAGGCCGGTGACCGCATCGGCCTGGTCGGGCGCAACGGCGCGGGCAAGACGACCACCCTCACCACCCTCGCCGGCGAGCGCCTGCCGCACGCCGGGAAGGTCGAGGTGGGCGGGGAGATCGGCTACCTGCCGCAGGACCCGCGCAGCGGCGACCTCGACACCAGCGCCACCGACCGCGTCCTGTCCGGCCGCGGTCTCGACGTCCTCAGGGCCCAGCTGGTCAAGGCGCAGGTGGCCATGGCCGAGCCCGCCGACGACGCCGAGCGCGACCGCGCGGTGCGCCGCTACGGCCGCCTCGAGGACCAGTTCGCCGCCCTCGGCGGGTACGCCGCCGAGAGCGACGCCGCCCGCATCTGCACCGCCCTCGGCCTGCCCGACCGGGTGATGGGCCAGCCGCTGCGCACCCTCTCCGGGGGTCAGCGGCGGCGCGTCGAGCTCGCCCGCATCCTGTTCTCCGACGCCGAGACGCTGCTGCTCGACGAGCCCACCAACCACCTCGACGCCGACTCGATCACCTGGCTCAAGGGCTTCCTCGCCGCGCACAAGGGCGGCCTGGTCGTCATCAGCCACGACGTCGAGCTGCTCGACGCCGTCGTCAACAAGGTGTGGCACCTCGACGCCAACCGGGCGACCGTCGACGTCTACAACCTCGGCTGGAAGGCCTACCTGCAGCAGCGGGAGACCGACGAGCGCCGCCGCCGGCAGGAGCGGGCCAACACCGAGCGCAAGATCGACGCGCTCACCGCGCAGGCGGACAAGATGCGCGCCAAGGCCACCAAGGCCCGGGCGGCGCAGAGCATGGACAAGCGGGCCCAGCGGCTCGCGGCGGGCCTGGAGGCGGTGCGCCAGCAGGACCGGGTGGCCAAGCTGCGCTTCCCGACGCCGGCGGCGTGCGGGCGCACGCCGCTGACCGCGGAGGGGCTGAGCAAGAGCTATGGCTCCCTCGAGGTCTTCACCGACGTCGACCTCGCCGTCGACAGGGGCACGCGGGTCGTCGTCCTCGGGCTCAACGGCGCGGGCAAGACCACGCTGCTGCGCATGCTGGCCGGCACCGAGGTGCCCGACACCGGCGAGGTGCGGCCCGGGCACGGGCTGCGGGTGGGCTACTACGCCCAGGAGCACGAGACGCTGGACATGGACCGGTCGCTGCTGGAGAACATGCGCGCGGCCGCGCCGCAGAGCACCGACACCGAGCTGCGGCGCATCCTCGGCGCGTTCCTGTTCTCCGGCGACACCGTCGACCAGCGGGCCGGGACGCTCTCCGGCGGCGAGCGCACCCGGCTGGCGATGGCCACGCTCGTCGTCTCCGGCGCCAACGTGCTGCTGCTCGACGAGCCGACCAACAACCTCGACCCGGCCAGCCGCGAGCAGGTCCTCGACGCGCTGCGCACCTACACCGGCGCGATCGTGCTGGTGACGCACGACGAGGGCGCCGTCCGCGCGCTGGACCCCGACAAGGTCATCCTGCTGCCCGACGGCACCGAGGACGCCTGGAGCGAGGACCTCGCCGACCTCGTCGAGCTGGCGTAGCGCAGCGGCGGGGACCCGTGGCGAGCTGGGAGGACGTGCGGCGCATCGCGCTGGGCCTGCCCGGCGCCGTCGAGGACGAGGGGCGCACCCGGTCGTGGCGGGTGGGCGCCCGGGCCTTCGCCTGGGAACGCGTGCTGCGCCGCGGCGAGCGCGAGCTGCTCGGCGACCGGGCGCCGTCCGGCCCGGCCCTGGGCCTGCGCACCGCCGACCCCGGCGTGGTCGACGCGCTGGTGTCCGCCCGTCCCGGGGTCTTCTTCACCGTCGCCGGCTACGGGCTGCACCCGATGGTGCTCGCGCACGTCGAGCGGGCCACCGTCGAGGACCTCGAGGAGGTGCTCACCGAGGCCTGGTGGTGCCGCGCCCCGCGCCGGCTGCGGGAGGAGCTGGAGGGCCGGTGACGGCGACCCGACCCGCAGATCCCGCCTCGCCTGGCCGAGGTCGCCCGACTGGGTGATCATCGGACGGGGAGGCCGGCGTCACGGGGACGGCGGCACCACGCGGACCAGCACCCGGCGCGCCGGCACCGGCCGGCGCGGACGGCGGCGACGGAGGGGAGTCATGGCCGACTCGAGCACGGCGGACCTCGGCAAGGGCAAGCGGATCACCGGCGGGGACCGCACGTCCCTCGCGGACGAGCTCAAGAAGCGCTACGACGGCGGGGAGAGCATCCGCTCCCTGGCCACCTCGACCAACCGGTCCTACGGGTTCGTGCACCGGCTCCTGTCGGAGTCCGGTGCCACCCTGCGCAGCCGTGGCGGTGCCAACCGGAACAGCAAGAAGACCGCGTGACGGCGGTCGACACCGAGGGCTGGGTCCGCACCAGCCGGGACGGCGCGGTCCTCACCGTCACCCTCGACCGTCCCGAGCAGCTCAACGCCCAGACGCCGGCCACCTGGACGGCGCTGGCGGCGGTCGGGGCCTCGCTCGACGACGGCGTGCGCGTCGTCGTCGTGCGGGGCTCGGGGCGGTCGTTCTCGGCGGGCCTGGACCGCAGCCTGTTCAGCGCCGACCCGTCGACCGCCGGCGGGCTGGGCCAGCTCGGCGCCCTGCCGCCCGACCAGGCCCAGGAGCGCATCCGCTCCTACCAGGCCGGGTTCCGGTGGCTGCGCTCGCCGGGGATCGTCTCGGTGGCCGCGGTGCAGGGCCACGCCATCGGGGCCGGCGCGCAGCTGGCGCTGGCCTGCGACCTGCGGGTGCTCACCGAGGACGCGTCGCTGCGGCTGCCCGAGGCGACGCTCGGCCTGGTGCCCGACCTGACCGGGACGAGCACGCTGGCCGAGCTGGTGGGCTACGCGCGGGCACTGGAGGTGTGCGTGACCGGGCGGCCGGTCGGCGCGGCCGAGGCGCTGTCGTGGGGGCTGGCCAACGCCGTCGTCCCGGCGGGGGAGCTCGACGGGGCGGTCGCGACGCTGGTGGCGGCCCTGACCGCCCCGCCGGCCGGCGCCGTCCGGGAGACCGCCGCGCTGGTCCGCTCCGCCGTCCGCAACCCCCCGGAGGCGCAGGACGCCGCCGAGCGCGCCGCCCAGGCGCGTCGGCTGGCCGAGCTGGCGGGCGGCTGAGGGATCCGGAACAGACGGGGACCGGCCGCTGTTCCACCAGCGGCCGGTCCCCGTCCGGCCGGGAGGAGGTCGTGCCATGAGCAGTCCCATGACCTCCATGGCGGCCATGCGCTCGTTCCGCCGGGACCCCTCGGTGACCTCGCGGCAGCTGCCCAAGGGCACCGTGCGCCGCATCCTCGGCATCGCCCGCCCCTACCGGCGGGAGCTGACGGCGTTCCTGGTGCTCGTCGTCGGCTCGTCGGTGATCGGCGTGCTGACCCCGCTGCTGGCCGGCGACATCGTCAACCGCATCGCCCGCCTCGACGGCACCGCGGGCGGCATCGTCCGGATCGCGCTGTTCATCGCCGGCCTCGCCGTCGTCGACGCGGCCATCTCGGTGGCCACCCGCTGGTACTCCGCGCGCATCGGCGAGGGCGTGATCTACGACCTGCGTGCCCGCGTCTTCGAGCACGTGCAGCGGATGCCGGTCGCGTTCTTCACCCGCACCCAGACCGGCGCGCTGGTCAGCCGGCTCAACAACGACGTCGTCGGCGCGCAGCAGGCCTTCACCTCGACCCTGTCCGGTGTCGTCTCCAACGTCATCGGCCTGGTGCTCACCGCCGGTGTCATGTTCACGCTGTCGTGGCAGATCACCCTGCTGTCGCTGGTCATGGTGCCGCTGTTCGTGCTGCCGGCCCGCCGCATCGGCCGCCGGCTGCAGGAGATCACCCGGGAGTCCTACGGGCTCAACGCGTCGATGAACGCGACGATGACCGAGCGGTTCAACGTCGCCGGCGCCCTGCTGGTCAAGCTGTTCGGCCGCCCCGCGGCCGAGGCGGAGAGCTTCCGCGGCCGGGCCGCGCGGGTCCGCGACATCGGCGTCCTGTCGGCGATGTACGGCCGCACCTTCTTCACCGCGCTGACCCTGGTGGCCGCGCTGGCCACCGCGCTGGTCTACGGCCTCGGCGGCTGGCTGGCCTTCTCCGGCTCGCTGTCCCCGGGCGACGTCGTCGCGCTCGCGCTGCTGCTGTCGCGGCTCTACGGCCCGCTGACCGCGCTGTCCAACGTCCGGGTCGACGTGATGAGCGCGATGGTCAGCTTCGACCGGGTCTTCGAGGTGCTCGACCTGCCGCCGATGATCGCCGAGGCCCCCGACGCGGTGCCGGTGCCCGCCGACGACCGGTCGGTGGAGTTCGACGCCGTCTCCTTCAGCTACCCGGCGGCCGCGGACGTGTCGCTGGCCTCGCTGGAGGACGTGTCGCTGCCCGAGCACGGCGGGCCGACGGCGGTGCTGCACGACGTGTCCTTCCGCGTCGAGCCCGGCCAGCTGGTCGCCCTCGTGGGGCACTCCGGCGCCGGCAAGTCCACGATCGTCAACCTGGTGCCGCGGCTCTACGACGTCACCGCCGGCGCGGTGCGCATCGGCGGGGTCGACGTGCGGCAGGCCACGCTGGCCTCGCTGCGCGACGCGATCGGCGTCGTCAGCCAGGACGCGCACCTGTTCCACGACACCATCCGCGCCAACCTGCTCTACGCCCGGCCCGAGGCCACCGAGGAGCAGCTGTGGTCGGCGCTGACCGGCGCGCGGATCGCCGCGCTTGTCGCCGCGCTGCCCGACGGGCTCGACACCGTCGTCGGCGACCGCGGCTACCGCCTCTCCGGCGGGGAGAAGCAGCGGCTGGCCATCGCGCGGGTGCTGCTCAAGGCGCCCGGGATCGTCATCCTCGACGAGGCGACCGCGCACCTCGACAGCGAGTCGGAGGTGGCGGTGCAGCACGCGCTCGACACCGCGCTGGCCGGCCGGACGTCGCTGGTGATCGCGCACCGGCTGTCCACGATCCGCAGCGCCGACCGGATCCTCGTCGTCGACGACGGTCGCATCGCGGAGTCGGGTACTCACGAGGAGTTGCTGGCGCTCGGCGGGCGGTACGCCGACCTCTACCGGACGCAGTTCGCCGACGGCGAGCGTCGGACGGTCGACGCGGCGTAGCAACTAGCGTTCCTCCTGCACCGGCTGCACCAGGAGGAACTCCGTGACGTCCGCCCACCCGCACGACGCCCAGATCCGCGCGCTGTACGCCGACTTCGTCGACGGCTGGAACCGGCGCAGCGGGGCGGCGGTCGCCGCGGTCTTCGCCGACGACGGCGACATGGTCGGCTACGACGGCACGACCGTCAGCGGCCGGCTGTCGATCGCCTCGGACCTGCGGCGGGTGTTCGGCAGCCACCCCACGGCCACCTACGTCGGCCTGGTCCGCTCGGTGCGCTCGATCGCCGACGGCGTGGCGGTGCTGCACGCGCACGCCGGGATGATCCCGCCCGGGGAGGACGACGTGGACCCGGGCCTGCACAGCATCCACACGCTGGTCGCCGTCGACGAGGGCGGCGGCCGGTGGAAGACGACGCTGTTCCAGGCGACCCCGGCGGCGTGGCTGGGCCGCCGCGACGCCCGGGACGCGCTGACCGCCGAGCTGCGCGGGCTGCTGGCCACCGCGCGGTGAGCGTGCTGGTGCGGGCCGGCGAGCTGCTGGCCGGCCCGCGGCCGGTGCTGCTCGACGTCCGGTGGGCACTCGGGGACGACCGCGGCCGCGAGCGGTACCGGGCCGGCCACCTGCCGGGGGCGGTGTCCGCCGACCTCGACACCGAGCTCGCCGGGCCGCCGTCGCCGGCGGAGGGCCGCCACCCGCTGCCGTCGCTCGCCGACCTGCAGGCCGCGGCCCGCCGGTGGGGCATCCGCACCGGCGACGCCGTCGTCGCCTACGACGCCACCGGCGGCCTGGCCGCGGCGCGGGCCTGGTGGCTGCTGCGCTGGGGCGGGCTCACCGACGTCCGGCTGCTCGACGGAGGCCTCGACGCCTGGGTGGCCGCGGGTGGTGTGCTGGAGACCGGCGACGTCGTCCCCGAGCCGGGGGACGTGGTGCTCCCCGGCGGGGGCGTGCCCACGCTCAGCGCCGACGAGGCGGCGGCGCTGCCGGGCGCGGGCGGGGTGCTGCTCGACGCCCGGGCGGGGGAGCGCTACCGCGGGGAGGTCGAGCCGGTCGACCCGCGGGCCGGGCACGTGCCCGGTGCGGTGAGCGCCCCGACGGCGGACAACCTGCGCCCCGACGGGACGTTCCGCCCCGACCTGGCGCAGCGGTTCGCCGCGCTGGGCGTGCGGCCGGGGACGACGGTCGGCGTCTACTGCGGGTCGGGTGTCACCGCCGCGCACGAGGTGGCCGCGCTGGCCGAGGCCGGCATCGCGGCGGCGCTGTGGCCGGGGTCGTGGTCGCAGTGGTCGAACGACCCGTCCCGCCCGGTGGCCACGGGACCGGATCCGGCCTGAGCCGGCGGCGGCCCTGCCATGCTGCCGCCGTGCCCACCCGGACCGCCCGCCCCGCCGCCGCACCGCTCCTGCTCGCCGCGCTGTCCGGGCTCGCCCACCTGGCCGTCGGCTGGTTCTACCTCGCCGGCGGCCTGGTCGTCCCCGGTCCGGTGCTGGTCCCGCTGTGGCTGCTCTGGCTGGCGCTGGCGGCGTGGCTGGTCCGCCTCGCGCTGCGCGGCTCGTGGTGGACGCCGGTGGTGCCGGTGCTCGCCGCGGCCGTGTTCGTGCTGGTGCTCGTCGTGGGGGAGCAGGCGCTCGGCTGGCAGGCGTGAGCAGGGCCCGGCGGGTCAGCCGACGGCGGCGTCGTAGCGGTCGAGCAGGACGGCGGCGAGGCGCTCGTCGGGCAGCAGCGGAGCGGTGACGACGTCGGCGCCGGCCTCGGCGAGCTTCCCGTGGAAGTGGCCGGGCGCCAGCAGGTAGGAGGCGACGACGACCCGCTCGGCGCCGCCCTTCCGCGCCGCGGCCACGGCGTCGGCGACGGGCGGCTGCGCGGCCGAGCCGTAGCCGGTGGTGACCGGCCCGGCCCACGAGCGCTGCAGCAGGTCGGCGGTGTCCTCGACGTCGGCCACCGACCGCGGGTCGCTCGACCCGGCGGCGGCCAGCACGACGGCGGTGAGCGGGTCGCGCGGGTCGGCGCCGGCCTCGACCAGCCGGTCGGCGAGCACCGCGGCCAGCCGGGGGTCGGGGCCCAGCGGCCGCGCGGCGACGGCGGCGTCGTGCGCGGCGACGGCCCCGGCGATGTCGACGTGCACGTGGTAGCCGCCCGACAGCAGCAGCGGCACGACGACCGCCGGCTGCCCGTCGGCGGCCAGCCCCGCCACGACGTCGGCGACGGTGGGCGGCTGCACGTCGACGAAGGCCGCCGTCGTCACCAGGCCCGGCCGCAGCCGGCGGGCGGCCAGCGCCAGCTCGGCGACCAGCCGGCGCCCGGCCGGGTTGCGGGTGCCGTGGGCACACGCGACGAGCACCGGCCCGTGGCCCTCTCGCAGGGGCCCGCCGCGAGCGTGCGAGGGGCGGGGGGCGAGAGGGTCCTTCATGGAGTGCGCAGGACGCCGCCGTCGACGGCGACCATCGTGCCGGTGACGTAGGACGCGGCGGGGGAGAGCAGGAAGGCGGCGACCCGGCCGAACTCGTCGGGCTCGCCGACGCGGCGCAGCGGGATGCCGGCCTCGGTGCGCGCCCGCATCCGCTCGGGGTCGCCGGAGGCGGCCTCGATGTCGGTGATCCGGTCGGTGGCGATCGTGCCGGGCAGCAGCCCGACCACCCGGATCCCGCGCGGGCCCAGCTCGTCGGCCAGCGCCTTCGCGGTCATGGCCAGACCGGGCCGCAGCCCGTTGGAGATGGCCAGGTGCCCGATCGGCTGGCGCGCCGACGTCGAGAGCACGAAGCCGATCGCGGCGCCCTCGGACAGGTGCGGCACCAGCGCGCGCACCAGCCGCAGCGGGCCGAGCAGCACGCTGTCGACGGCGTCGCGCCAGGCGTCCTCCGGCGTCTCCAGCACGGCGCCCGGTGCCGGGCCGCCGACGCTGACCAGCACGCCGTCGACCCGCCCGAGCACCTCCCGCGACCGGGAGACCAGCAGCTCGGCCGCGTCCGGGTCGGCGAGGTCGGCGGCGACACCCGAGGCGCCCTCGCCCAGCGACGCCACGGCCGCCTCCACCGAGGACGCGGAGCGTGAGCTGACCAGGACGCGCGCCCCGTCGGCGACGAGGGCCCGGGCGGTCGCGAGGCCCAGCCCCCGGCTCGCGCCGGTGAGCAGGTACCCGCGACCGCCCAGGCCCAGGTCCACCGGGTCAGCCCTGCCGGAGGGAGCGGAGGACGTACTGCATGATCCCGCCGTTGCGGTAGTAGTTCGCCTCGCCGGGGGTGTCGATGCGGACGCGGGCGTCGAACTCCACGTCGCCCGCCTTCACCTTCACCGTGCGGGGCGTGCGGCCCTCGTTCAGCTCGGTGACCCCGGTGATGGTGAACTCCTCGTCGCCGGTCAGGCCCAGCGACTCGCGGTTCTGGCCCTCGGGGAACTGCAGCGGCAGCACGCCCATGCCGATGAGGTTGGAGCGGTGGATCCGCTCGTAGCTCTCGGCGATGACCGCCTTGACGCCCAGCAGCGCCGTCCCCTTGGCCGCCCAGTCGCGCGACGAGCCCGAGCCGTACTCCTTGCCGGCCAGCACGACCAGGGGGATGCCCTGCTCCTGGTAGGCCCGCGAGGCGTCGTAGATCGTCGTCGTCTCACCGGTCAGGTGGTTCTTGGTGACGCCGCCCTCGGTGCCGGGCACCAGCTGGTTGCGCAGCCGGATGTTGGCGAACGTGCCGCGGATCATGACCTCGTGGTTCCCGCGGCGGGAGCCGTAGGAGTTGAAGTCGCGCCGCTCCACGCCGTGCTCGCGCAGGTACTGCCCGGCGGGGCTGTCGGCCTTGATGGAGCCGGCCGGCGAGATGTGGTCGGTGGTCACCGAGTCGCCGAGCACCGCCAGCGTGCGGGCGCCGGTGATGTCGCCGACCGGCGCCGGCTGCGCCGGCATGCCCTCGAAGTACGGGGGCTTGCGGACGTAGGTGCTCTCCGGGTCCCAGGCGAAGGTGTCGCCGGTGGGCGTGGGCAGGTCCTGCCACTGCTGCGTGCCGGCGAAGACGTCCTCGTAGCTGCGGCCGAACTGCTCGGCGGAGACCGCCTCGTCGATGACCCGCTGCACCTCCTGCGGGGAGGGCCAGATGTCGCGCAGGAAGACGTCGTTGCCGTCGGCGTCCTGCCCCAGCGGGTCGGTGTTCAGGTCGACGTCCATCGACCCCGCCAGCGCGTAGGCGATGACCAGCGGGGGGCTGGCCAGGTAGTTCATCTTGACGTCGGGGTTGATCCGGCCCTCGAAGTTGCGGTTGCCCGACAGCACCGAGACGACGGCGAGGTCGGCGTCGTTCACCGCCTGGCTGACCGGCTCGGGCAGCGGGCCCGAGTTGCCGATGCAGGTGGTGCAGCCGTAGCCGACCAGGTAGAAGCCGAGCTTCTCCAGGTACGGGGTGAGCTGCGCCTTCTCGTAGTAGTCCATGACGACCTTCGACCCGGGGGCCAGCGTCGTCTTCACCCACGGCTTGGTGGCCAGGCCGCGCTCGACGGCGTTCTTCGCCAGCAGCGCCGCGCCGATCATGACCTGCGGGTTGGACGTGTTGGTGCACGAGGTGATCGCCGCGATGACCACGTGGCCGTGGTCGACGGTGGTCTCGGTGCCGTCCTCGAGGACCACGCGGGTGGGCTTGGAGGGGCGGTCCGGGACGCGGTTCGGGACGACGTGGTGCGGCTTGCCGGCGTCACCGTTGCCGTGCGCGAACGGGCTGACCGGATCCGACGCCGGGAACGACTCCTCGGACGCCTCGTCGACGGCGGACTCGGTGTCGCGCGGGGCGTCGTCGTCGTCCTTCTGCATCTCCTCGATCGGCGCGTACGTGGGCAGCGCCTGCCGGAAGGAGGCCTTCGCGTCGGCGATCGTGACGCGGTCCTGCGGGCGCTTGGGCCCGGCGATCGACGGGACGACCGTGGCGAGGTCGAGCTCGAGGTACTCGGAGAAGGCCGGCTCACGGGAGGGGTCGTGCCAGAGGCCCTGCTCCTTGGCGTAGGCCTCGACCAGGGCGACCTGCTCCTCGGAGCGGCCGGTCAGCCGCAGGTAGCCGATGGTCTCCTCGTCGATGGGGAACATCGCCGCGGTGGAGCCGAACTCCGGGCTCATGTTGCCGATCGTGGCCCGGTTGGCCAGCGGGACGGCGGAGACGCCGGCGCCGTAGAACTCGACGAACTTCCCGACCACGCCGTGCTGGCGCAGCATCTCGGTGATGGTGAGGACCAGGTCGGTGGCCGTGGCGCCGTCGGGCAGCTGGCCGGTGAGCTTGAAGCCGACCACCCGCGGGATGAGCATCGACACCGGCTGGCCGAGCATCGCGGCCTCGGCCTCGATGCCGCCGACGCCCCAGCCGAGCACGCCCAGGCCGTTGACCATCGTGGTGTGGCTGTCGGTGCCGACGCAGGTGTCGGGGTAGGCGACGACGCGGTCGCCGTCCTGGCGCGGGAAGACCACGCGCGCCAGGTGCTCGATGTTGACCTGGTGCACGATGCCGGTGCCCGGGGGGACGACCTTGAAGTCGTCGAAGGCGCCCTGGCCCCAGCGCAGGAACTGGTAGCGCTCGCCGTTGCGCTCGTACTCGATCTCGACGTTGCGCTCGAAGCTCTCCGGGGTGCCGAAGACGTCGGCGATGACGGAGTGGTCGATGACCAGCTCGGCCGGGGCGAGCGGGTTGATCCGGTTCGGGTCGCCGCCGAGGTCGGCCATGGCCTCGCGCATGGTGGCCAGGTCGACGATGCAGGGGACGCCGGTGAAGTCCTGCATGACCACGCGGGCCGGGGTGAACTGGATCTCCTGGTCGGGCTCGGCCGTGGGGTCCCAGTTCGCCAGCGCCCGGACGTGGTCGGCGGTGACGTCGGCGCCGTCCTCGGTGCGCAGCAGGTTCTCGAGCAGGACCTTCAGGCTGTAGGGGAGCCGGTCTGCGCCCTCGACCGCGTCGAGCCGGTAGATGTCGTAGTCGGTGCCGGCGACGCTGAGCGTCGACCGGGCGCCGAAGCTGTCCTTGCTGGCTGCCACTGCTTGCGCCTCACCCTCGAGAAGTCCATCGGGCTTGAATGCCACCCGCCATCATCCCAGCCCGGGCCGGTGATCCGCTGGTGAGGCGACCCTTCCCTCACCGGGTGACCTGCGTCTCAGGGCCGCCGTCGGCGGATGATCAGGTGACCTGATCGTGCTGCGTCCTGGCTCACGGTGGGCGGTGAGCCAGGACGCGCGGGGGTGAGCCAGGACGGTGGCCCGGTCCTGCGCGGGCCGCCCCGCCGCTGCCTACGGTGGACGACGTGACCGGCGCCGTGCCCGACCCGCTCCCGGACTGGCTCACCGGCGCCCGCCGGATCACCGTGCTGACCGGCGCCGGCATCTCCACCGACAGCGGCATCCCCGACTACCGCGGCCCGAACGGCGTGTGGACCCGCGACCCCGACGCCGAGAAGCTCGTGACGCTGTCCTACTACGTGACCGACCCGGAGATCCGGCGGAAGGCATGGCGCATGCGGGCGGGGATGCGCGCCGCGGACGTCGCCCCGAACGCCGGGCACCGCGCGCTGGCCGACCTGGAGCGGCAGGGCCGGTTGCGGGCACTCCTGACCCAGAACGTCGACGGGCTGCACCAGGCCGCCGGGTCCTCGCCGCGAGGAGTGCTCGAGCTGCACGGCACGGTGCACGCCGTCGAGTGCCTCTCCTGCGGAGACCGCACCTCGATGGACAGCGCCCTGGCCCGGCTCGACGCCGGCGAGGACGACCCCGCCTGCCTGGTCTGCGGCGGCATCCTCAAGTCGGCGACGGTCAGCTTTGGGCAGGCCCTCGACGAGCGGGTCCTCGACGCCGCGGCGCAGGCGGCCGGCGACTGCGACGTCTTGCTCGCCGTCGGCACCTCGCTGGTGGTGTACCCGGTCGCGGGGCTGGTCGAGGTCGCCGCGGCGCACGGCGCGCGCGTGGTCATCGTCAACGCCGAGCCCACGCCCTACGACGGGCTGGCCGACCTCGTCGTCCGCGAGCCCATCTCGACGGCGCTGCCGCGGCTGCTGGGAACGGCGGCGTGACCCGCGCCGACCTGGAGGCCCGCTACCGCGAGCTGGTGCTGCGCGAGCTGCCGCGGCGGGCCCGCGCGGGCCGCTGGGTGGTGACGAACGACCACTGCTTCGGGCGGATCGTGCTCGACCACGCCGTCGGGGGCCGCTGGTACGACGTGCTCGACCGCCGGCGGTCCCCGGTGTTCGCGCAGCTGTCCGACGAGCAGCTCGCCGGCGCGGTCGCCCTGGCCGAGCGGGTGCTCGCCGAGGGGGATCCGCTGCTGCGCGAGCTCGACGCGCAGAGCCTCACCTGGCGCGGCGAGCCGCTAAAGCAGTGACGCTGCTCGTCGTCCACCTGGCGCTGACCGCGGCCTACGCCGGGTTCCAGTGGACCGTGCGCGCGCTGGTCTACCCGCAGTTCGCGCTGGTGCCGCCCGACGCGTTCCCCGCCTACGAGCGGGCGCACCAGCGGCGGGTGAGCCGGGTGGTGGGTCCGCTGTTCGCCGGGCAGGGCGTCACCACGCTGTGGCTGCTGGCGGCGCGGCCGGCCGGGACGCCGCTGCTGCCGGTGCTCGTCGGTGGCGCCTGCCTCGCGCTCGTCCTCGCCGTCACCGCGCTGCTCGCCGTCCCGCTGCACCGGCACCTGGGCCACGGGTGGGACCCCGTCACCCACCGCCGGCTCTGCCACGCCGACACCGTCCGCGCGCTCGCCGCGACGGCGGGGACCGCCGCGGTGGCCTGGGCCGTCCTCGCCACGGCCGGCTGACGCCGTCCTCCCGCACCGCCGCACGTCCTCCCGCACCGCCGCACGTCCTCCCGCACCGCAGCGCGTCCTCCCGCACCGCAGCGCGTCCTCCCGCACCGCCCACCGTGCGGGAGGACGCTGCACGATCAGGTCACCTGATCGTCGCGGAGGCGGCTAGCGTGACGGGGACCACGTCGAGCGGCCGACCGGCCTCCCCGGTCGGCCCTGGCCACCGGGAGCCCGGCATGCGCGTGCCCCTGACCACCCGCGACTTCCTCGACCGCGCCGAGCTCGTCTACGGCGACCGGATCGGCGTCGTCGACGAGCCGGACCAGCCCGCGCCGCCGGTGGGCGAGACGACCTGGCGGGAGTTCGCCCGCCGCGGCCGCGCGCTGCAGGCCGGCCTCGACGCGCTCGGGGTGGGGGAGGGCGAGCGGGTCGCGATCGTCAGCCACAACGCCGCACGGCTGCTGGAGGTGCTGCTCGCGGTCCCGTCGTCGGGCCGGGTGGCGGTGCCGGTCAACTTCCGGCTCAACCCCGAGGAGGTCTCCTACATCGTCGGGCACTCGGGCGCGAAGGTCCTGCTGGTCGACCCGGAGCTGGAGACCTCGCTCAAGGCCGTGCAGGCCGAGCACCGGTTCGGCACCGGCGAGGAGTACGAGCAGCTGCTCGCCTTCGACGCCGAGCCGCGGCCGTGGGGCGAGCCCGACGAGGACGCCACCGCCACGATCAACTACACCAGCGGTACGACGGCGCGGCCCAAGGGCGTGCAGATGACCCACCGCAACATCTGGGTCAACGCGGTCACCTTCGGCATGCACATGCAGGTGAGCGACCGCGACGTCTACCTGCACACGCTGCCGATGTTCCACTGCAACGGCTGGGGACTGCCGTACACGATGGCCGGCGTCGGCGCCCGCCAGGTGGTGCTGCGCAAGGTCGACGGCGCGGAGATCCTGCGCCGCGTCGAGCGGCACGGCGTCACGATGATGGCCGGCGCCCCCGCCGTCTGGAACGCCGTCCTCGAGGCCGCCGCGACCTGGGACGGGGAGATCCCGGGCCGGGACCGGGTGCGGATCGTCGTGGCCGGCGCCCCGCCGCCGTCGAAGACCATCGCCCGCGTGGAGGCCGAGCTCGGCTGGGAGTTCAACCAGATCTACGGCCTCACCGAGACCGCGCCGCTGCTCACCATCAACCGGCCCCGCGCGGAGTACGACGAGCTCCCGCCCGAGGAGCGCGCGCAGCGGCTCTCGCGCGCCGGCGTCCCCGCGCTGGGCACCCGGCTGGCGGTCAGCGACTCCGGCGAGGTGCTCGCCCAGGGCAACACCGTCCTGGCCGGCTACTGGGACAACCCCGACGCCTCGGCCGAGGCGCTGGAGGGCGGCTGGTTCCACACCGGCGACGGCGGCAGCATCGACGACGGCGGCTACCTGACGATCTCCGACCGCAAGAAGGACGTGATCATCACCGGCGGCGAGAACGTCTCCTCCATCGAGGTCGAGGACGCCGTCTTCAGCCACCCGGCCGTGGCCGAGGTCGCCGTCATCGGCATCCCCGACGAGAAGTGGGGGGAGCTGGTGACGGCGATCGTCGTGCTCGGCGAGGGCCAGAGCGCCACCGCCGAGGAGATCATCGCCCACTGCCGGTCGCGGCTGGCCGGGTACAAGACGCCCAAGCGGGTCGAGTTCCGCGACGAGCTGGCCCGCACCGCCACCGGCAAGATCCAGAAGTTCAAGCTGCGCGAGCCCTTCTGGCAGGCTGGCGGGCGCCAGGTGAACTAGGCAGGCGACCTCCCCCCTGCGGGGGAGATCGGCCCGCCGACCCCTCCGGAGGTCACCCGGACCGGTCGATCCCCGGTCCGGGTGGCGCCCGGACGGGCGCCCGGAGACGAGCGCCCGGTGTGCGACGCCGGCGCACCGGGAGGGGTCGGCACGTGGGAACGGGAACGCGCACGCGACATCACCGCTGGGCGCTGCGGGCGGTGGGGACGGCGCTGGCCGCGCTCACCGTCGCCGGCCTCACCCCCGGCACGGCCGCCGCCGCGCCCACCGACGAGGAGATCGCCGCCGCCGAGGCCGCCCGTGACGCCGCCGCCGCGCAGGTCGGCGTGCTCAGCGCGCAGCTGGCCGAGGCCGAGGCCGCCGCGGCGGCCGCCCACCAGGGCGCGCAGATCGCGCTGCAGGACTACGAGGAGACGCAGGCCGCCTACGAGGCCGCCCGCGACGCCGCCGAGGCCGCGACGGCCGCCGCCGCGCAGGCCGACGCCGAGGTCGCCACCGGCCGGGCCCAGGTCGCCGACTACGCCCGCGACACCTACATCCAGGGCAGCACCGCGCCCGGCACCGCCGCGCTGCTGTCGGCCGGCGGCCCCGCCCAGCTGATCGAGCGCGCCGCGCTGCTCGAGGCGGCCGGCACCCACCGCGTCGACGTCGTCGGTGAGCTCGTCGTCCTGCAGGAGCAGGCCGTCGTCGCCCAGCAGGACGCGCAGTCGGCCTCGGCGCGGGCCGAGGGGCTGCAGGCCGAGGCCGCCGCGGCCCTCGAGGGCGCGCAGGCCCAGGAGCTGGCCGCCCGCGAGCAGACCGCCGCCCTCGCCGGGCAGCGCGACGAGCTCGCCGCCCAGGCCGCGGCCGCCGGCCAGGAGGTCACCGAGCTGCAGCAGGAGCAGGACGCCGCCGAGGCCGCCGCGGCTGCGGCCGCCGCCGCGGCCGCCGAGGCCGCCCGCGCGGCGGCGTCGCGCCCGGCCCCGGCGCCCGCGCCCGCCCCGCAGGCCGCCCCGTCGAGCAGCGCGCCCGCGCCCGCTCCGTCCGCGCCGTCCGCTCCGGCGCCGTCCGCGCCGAGCACGCCCTCGGGGCCCTCCTCGGGGTCCTCCTCGGGGTCCTCATCGGGGTCCTCGTCGGGGTCCTCGGGCTCCTCCGGCTCGTCGGCGGGCACCCCGGCACCGCCGGCGTCGACGTCGGCCGGCGCGCCGTCGGCCTCGGCGGCGCAGCGGGCCATCGACGCGGCGCTGTCCCAGCGCGGCCTGCCCTACAGCTGGGGCGGCGGCGGCAGCAACGGCCCGAGCTACGGCATCCCGCCGGACACCCGCATCTGGGGCTTCGACTGCTCGGGGCTGACCCAGTACGCCTACGCCCGCGCCGGCATCCAGATCGGCGGCACCAGCCGCGACCAGTGGTGGAACAACCGCGGCAAGACCGTCGCGCGGGGCGACCTGCGCCCCGGGGACCTGGTCTTCTGGGGCTCGGGCAGCTCGTACCTGTCGATCTACCACGTGGCGCTCTACATCGGCGACGGCAAGGTGGTGCACGCCCCGCAGAGCGGCGACGTCGTCCGGGTGGCGCCGATGTGGTTCGGCAGCAGCTACTTCGGCGCGGTCCGGCCGTCGGCCTGAGCCGCACCGACCGGGACAGTAGGGCGTCGGGCAGCCACGGGGGGAGCTGCCCGACGCAGCGCCCACGCTAGCAGCCAGCGGGCGCGAGGTGGAGGGGGAAGGGCGTGCCCGGGCGGCGCGTCCGTGTCCTTCCCCGGCGTGTCCCGCCTGACACCCCGGGCGGCGCGGCGCCGCGCACGCCGGACGGATCCCCGGGCCGGGGTGGGACACTGGCCGCGGGACGGGCGGCAGGCCCCGTCACCGGCCTCCCCGGGGAGCCCCGCTCCGGATCCGGAGGCCGTGAACCGGCACCCGAGGAGCCTCGTGACCACCGCCAGCACCCCGCTCGACAAGCCCGCCGGCGCCACCGCCGCCGGTGCCCCGGTCCCGCCGTCGGCGGACGCCGCGCGGCTGGAACGGGCGCTGTTCGAGATCAAGCGGGTCATCGTCGGCCAGGACCGCCTGGTCGAGCGGATGCTGGTCGCCCTCCTCGCCCGCGGGCACGTGCTCCTCGAGGGTGTGCCGGGCGTGGCCAAGACCCTCGCCGTCGAGACGCTGGCCACCGTCGTCGGCGGGAAGTTCGCCCGGCTGCAGTTCACGCCCGACCTGGTGCCGGCCGACATCCTCGGCACCCGCATCTACAAGGCCGGGCAGGACGCCTTCGACACCGAGCTGGGCCCGGTGTTCGCCAACTTCGTCCTCACCGACGAGATCAACCGCGCGCCCGCCAAGGTGCAGTCGGCGCTGCTGGAGGTCATGGCCGAGCGGCAGGTCTCCATCGGCGGCGTCACCCACCCGCTGCCCGACCCGTTCCTCGTGCTGGCCACGCAGAACCCGATCGAGTCCGAGGGCGTCTACCCGCTGCCCGAGGCCCAGCGCGACCGCTTCCTCATGAAGGTGCTCGTCGACTACCCGAGCCCGGAGGAGGAGCGCGAGATCATCTACCGGATGGGCTCGACGCCGCCGCAGGCCGAGACCGTCCTGGGCCCGGACGACCTGCGCCGCATGCAGCGCACCGCCTCGCAGGTCTTCGTGCACCACGCGCTGGTCGACTACGTCGTGCGGCTGGTCGTCGCCACCCGGCAGCCGCGCGAGCACGGCATGGACGACGTCGCCTCGTGGGTGTCCTACGGCGCCAGCCCCCGCGCCTCGCTGGGCCTGATCGCCGCGGGCCGGGCGCTGGCGCTGGTCCGCGGCCGCGACTACGTGCTGCCGCAGGACGTCCTCGACGTCACCGCCGACGTGCTGCGCCACCGGCTGGTGCTCTCCTACGACGCGCTCGCCGACGGCGTCCCGGCCGACCACGTGGTCAAGCGGATCCTGCAGACGGTGCCGCTGCCGCAGGTGACCCCGCGCCAGCGGGCCGCCGGCTACGGCCCGGCCGCACCCGGTGGCCCGGCCGTCCCGCCGCCCGGCGCGCCGCAGTACGGCCCGCCGCAGGGCGTGGCGCCCTACGGCCCGCCCGGCTACCCGGCCGGCCCCGTGCCCGGCGGTCCCGTGCCCGGCGGCCCGGGAGGTCCCGGCGGCCCGGTGCCGAACGGCCCGGCCGGCCCCGGCGGGGCGGTGTCCCCGAACGGCCCGGCGCAGAACGGCCGGCCCGGCGCCGGTGCGCCGGGGGGCAACGGCCACGTGCCGGGCGCTCCGCAGGCGTGATCCGGCGGCGCGGCCGCCGGCGGGCCGAGGAGCCCGCCGCGGCGGGGACGGCGGCGGCCGTCACACCAGGGGCCGTCGCACCGGCGGGCGCCGTGCCGGCGGGCGCGGTGCCGTCGGGCGCGGGGACCCCCGGCTCGGGGATCGACCCCGGCGACGGCGACGCCTCCCCACCCCACTTCGGCGAGGGCCCGGCCGACGTGCTGCTGCAGCGGCTGGAGCTCACCGTGCGGCGGCGGCTCGACGGGCTGCTGCAGGGCGACCACCTCGGCCTCGTGCCGGGCTCGGGCAGCGAGGCCGGCGACTCGCGCACCTACCACCCCGGCGACGACGTCCGGCGGATGGACTGGCCGGTCACCGCCCGCACCCAGGTGCCGCACGTCCGCGAGACGATCGCCGACCGCGAGCTCGAGACCTGGGCCGTGGTCGACCTCTCCGCCAGCCTCGACTTCGGCACGGGGCTGTGCGACAAGCGCGATCTGGCCATCGCCGGGCTCGCCGCCGTCAGCCACCTGACCGTGCGCGGCGGCAACCGGCTCGGCGCCGTCGTCACCACCGGCGAGCGGGTGGACCGCTACCCGGCGCAGGCCGGCCGGCTGGCCGCCGACCGGCTGCTGCGCGGGGTGGTCGCCACGCCGCGGGCCGCCACCGGCCGCCGCGGCGACCTCGCCGCGGCCCTGGAGGCGCTGCGCCGCCCGCCGCGCCGCCGCGGGCTGGTGGTCGTGGTCTCGGACTTCCTCGGCGACCTGGACTGGGAGCGCCCGCTGCGGGGGCTGGGCGCCCGCCACGAGCTGCTGGGCATCGAGGTGGTCGACCCGCGCGAGCTCGAGCTCCCCGACGTCGGCCTGCTCACGGTGCGCGACCCCGAGTCCGGGCAGACCCTGGAGGTGCCCACCGGCGACCCCCGGTTCCGCGCCCGGTTCGCCGAGGGCGCGGCCGAGCAGCGGCGGGCCATCGCCGCCGCGCTGCGCCGGGCCGGCGCCGGCCACCTGCAGCTGCGCACCGACCGCGACTGGCTGATGGACGTCGTCCGGTTCGTCGCCGACCGCCGGCGCGCCGGCTCCGGAGGGGCGTCGCGGTGACCGCCCCGAACCCCAGAGAGGTCCGCTCGTGAGTTTCCAGTCACCGCTGTGGCTGCTCGCACTCGTCCCCGCCGTCGCCCTGGCCGTGCTGTACGTGGTCAAGCAGCTGCGCCGGCGGGTGTACGCCGCCCGGTTCTCCCAGACCGGGCTGGCCGCGGGGCTCCTCCCCAAGCGGGCGGGGTGGGTGCGGCACGTCGCCTTCGGCCTGACGCTGACCGCGCTGCTGGGCCTGGTGCTGTCGCTGGCGCAGCCGAGCACCGAGGTGCGGGTGCCGCGGGAGACCGCCACCGTCGTCCTGGCGCTGGACGTGTCGCTGTCGATGCAGGCCGAGGACATCGAGCCCAGCCGGTTCGAGGCGATGAAGGACGCCGCCTCGGACTTCGTCGACATCCTCCCGGAGCGGATCAACCTCGGGCTGGTGTCGTTCTCCGGCACCGCCTCGACCCTGGTGACGCCCACGACCGACCGCGACCAGGTGCGTGGGGCGATCGCCAACCTGGAGCTGTCGGAGGCGACGGCGATCGGCGAGGCGATCTTCACCTCGCTCACCGCGATCAGCACCTTCCAGTCCACCCTCGACGTAGGGGAGGGCGAGGAGCTGCCGCCGGCGCGGATCCTGCTGCTGTCCGACGGCTACAACACCGTGGGCCGCGAGAACACCCAGGCGATCGCCGCGGCGCAGGGCGCCGGGGTGCCGGTCTCGACGATCGCGTTCGGCACCGACTACGGCTCGATCGAGATCGGCGGCGAGGTGACGCCGGTGCCGATCGACCGCGACGCGCTGCGGCAGATCGCCGAGGACACCGGCGGCCAGTACAACGAGGCCCGCACCCGCGCCGAGCTCGAGGCCGTCTACGACGACCTCGGCAGCCAGATCGGCTACACCACCGAGCCGCAGGACGTGTCCTACTGGTTCGTGCGGATCGCCGCGCTGCTGCTCTTCGGCGGGCTGGGGCTGGCGGCCTGGCGCCTGCAGCGCCTGTTCTGAGGTGGTGACCCGGCCGTCGTCGGTCGTGACCGGCGGAGCGCAGGGCGTCGGGCGGGCCATCGCCGAGCGGCTGGCCGCCGACGGCGAGGTGGTCGTGGTGGACACCGCCGCCGGCCTGGGCTGGACGCACGAGCGGGTGCGCCTGGTCAGCGGCGACGCGCGCGACCCGGCGGTCCTCGTCCGCGCGGCCGCCCTGGCGGAGTCGGCCGGCCCGCTGACCGGGTGGGTGGCCAACGCCGCGGTCTTCCGCGACGCCTCGCTCGCCTCCGCGCCCGCGGCCGAGGTGCTCGACCTGGTCACCGCGAACCTGGCGCCGGCGCTGACGAGCTGCTCGGTCGCCGTCCGCCACCTCCTGGCGCACGGCCGGGCCGGGGCGATCGTCACCGTGTCCTCGCACCAGGCACAGCGGCCGGTCCGCGGCGCGCTGCCCTACGCGACGGCGAAGGCGGCGATCGAGGGCCTGACCCGCGCCGTCGCCGTCGACCACGGGCCCGACGGGATCCGGGCCAACGCCGTCGCGCTGGGCACCGTCGCCACCGACCGGCTCGAGGAGTTCCGGGCCGCCCACCCCGCGGTCGACGCGCAGCTCGCCGACCTCCACCCGCTGGGGCGGGTCGGCACGCCGGCCGAGGTCGCCGACGTCGTCGCGTTCCTGCTGTCCCCGGCCGCGGCCTTCGTCAGCGGCGCCGTCCTCCCCGTCGACGGCGGCCGGGCGGTCCTCGGCGCCGACCCCGAGGCCCGCTGAGCCCGCAGCGGACCGGGGCTTGACCCCTGCCCGTGATCTGGATCACAGTGTCGCGGCACCGGGGTTGCCACCGGGGTGCACCCCGAGACGCAGGGGGGTTCCCGTGGGACGGGTCGAGGGGAAGGTCGCGTTCATCACCGGTGCCGCGCGCGGGCAGGGCCGCGCGCACGCCGTCCGCCTGGCGGAGGAGGGCGCCGACATCGTGGCGGTGGACCTCTGCGAGGACGTAGGGACCACGCCGTATCCCGGTGCGACGGAGGCCGACCTGCAGGAGACGGTCAAGGCGGTCGAGGCGCTCGACCGGCGGATCGTCGCCCAGCAGGCCGACGTCCGCGACCTCGGTGCGCTGCAGCGCGCCGTCGACGAGGGGCTGTCGCAGCTCGGCCGCATCGACGTCGTCTGCGCCAACGCCGGGATCGGCAGCTTCGCCCCCGCCCTCGAGCTCACCGAGGAGCAGTGGCAGGACGTCGTCGACGTCAACCTGACCGGGGTGTGGAAGACGGTGAAGGCCACGGCGCCGGCGATGGTGGAGGCCGGGCGGGGTGGCTCGATCGTGTTGACCAGCTCGACGGCCGGGCTCATCGCCTTCGCCAACCTGGCGCACTACACGGCCGCCAAGCACGGGGTCGTGGGGCTCATGCGCGCGCTGGCCGTGGAGCTGGCGCCGCACCGGATCCGGGTCAACTCGGTGCACCCCACGACCGTGGACACCCCGATGATCCAGAACCCGGCCATCTACGAGCTGTTCACCGGCCAGCAGGGCCTCAGCCGGGAGGAGGCCCAGGAGGCGTTCAAGCCGCTCAACGCCCTGCCGGTCCCCTGGATCGAGGCGGTCGACATCAGCAACGCCGTGCTGTACCTGGCCTCCGACGAGTCCCGCTACGTCACCGGGACCACGATGGTGATCGACGCCGGCGCGACGGCTCCGTACAAGATCCCGCACCAGGCCTGACGGGACCCGGGGGGGGGGGGGGGGGGGGGGGGGGGGGGGGGGGGGGGGGGGGGGGGGGGGGGGGGGGGGGGGGGGGGGGGGGGGGGGGGGGGGGGGGGGGGG
>NZ_JBJGYI010000011.1:0-120246 GCF_054049915.1 Geodermatophilus sp. SYSU D00766 | reverse complement strand
GAGCGGGTCACCGCCGCCCTCGACGTCTTCAAGGACAAGCTGGTGAAGCGGGGCATCCACCTCGTCCGGAGGCCGCGCGGTGGCCTCAGAGCCGTGCTCAAGCGCCAGCTGCTGTGAGTCCTGGGCCGGCCGCGTGCACCCGGCTGTGTCGGACGACCAGCACAGGACACGACGCGTGCACGACACAGTGCAGGGCGACTGAACCGAGCGCCAGCCCCGCCAGCCGGCTGCGGCTGCGGCTGCCGACGACGAGGAGGCCGGCTCCCGCGGACCTCCGGACGAGGACGTCGCCGGGTGCGCCGGTCTCGACCACCACCTCGACGTCCGGGTTCGGCTCATGCCCCAGGACCGCCGTGACGACGCGGTCGGCTCGAGCACGGGCGGCGTCGAGTGTCTCCCCCACCGGCGGCGCGGCGACGATGGGGTCGCTCCAGTAGGTCACCGGCTGGCAGACCAGGACCGCCTCCACCCCGGCGCCGAGCCGGCGTGCGTGGTCCACCGCCTCCCGCAGCACGGTGTGCGCTCCGGACGAGTCGTCGATCCCCACGACCACCCGGGGAGCGGGCGCCGTCTCCTGGCGGTGCACGACGACGACCGGGCACGGTGAGTGCGCTGCGCAGTGCAGGGCCACCGAACCGAGGAGCGCGCTCTTCACGGCTCCGCGGCCCCGGCTGCCCACCACGAGCAGCCCGGCATCCCCCGCCCGCACCACCAGCGCCTCGGCGGGGTCGCCGGGCGCGACGCTGAGGTGCACCGGGACGGCCCCGTCCCGCGCGACCGCCCGCACCGCCGGGTGGCCGAGCGCCTCGGCGACGCTCGCCCGCAGCCGTGCCTCGGTGTCGGACCGGATGGCCTCGACGCCGGCGGTGTCGAGCAGGTGCGGCGCCGCCCAGGTGTCCACCGGGACGGCGCTGACAATCTCGACCTCCGCACCGGTACGGGCGGCAGCCGTCAATGCCCAGACGAGGGCGGCCCTGCCACCGGGCGACCCGTCGACCCCCACGACGATCCGATCGCCGCTCGTCTCCCGGTCCATCGCGCCGACCTCTCCATCGGTCACCACACCAGCCACCTCCCGTCAAGGACGTCCGGGTGCCCACAGGGTCGGCCGACCCCGGCCGACCGGGACGCCGACCGACGTCACGAGCCGTCCAGGACCTTCGTCCCCGGCAGCCGTCGGCTCCGCGACCGAGCAGGCACCTCGCTGATGGCGGACCCGTCCTCACCCCTCGCGGCGCCTGAACCCACCTCCCCCACGCCCTGCAGGCGGCGCGAGGAGGTCGTCGAGAACAGCGCCTCCCCGGCGGACCGCCAGGTGCACGGCCGGGCGGCGCCGGCCGGCCGGCCCGTCCCCGACGGGCGCGGGGGAACGACCTCCTACCTGCCGCCGGTCGTCGCCGCGGTCGACGACAGGCCTGCCCCGCGGCACGTGGTGCGGCCTGCCGCCGCCCGGGCGCACTGCGAGCGGCGTCCGCTGGTGCTGGTGACCGCGGTTCGGGCGACGCGCGATGCGGGTGGAGCACACGACGGGTCGCGGGCCCGGGCGCTGGCCCACCCCGACGCGCTCCGCGAGGACCTCACCACCTCCGCCCCTGCCACTGGTACCGAGGCGCACGCGGCGGACGGTGCCCTGCTGGAGCGGCCGCAGGGTGGTTCTGGACCCGGAAGTGCACCGAGGTCGAGTCGGTCTGGGCGGCCCGGTTCCGACTCCGTTGAGCCCGCCGACACGGCGGAGGATCAAGGCGCTCGGCGTCCCGGCCCTCGCCACTGGTCAGGACCGGCCCAGCAGCCTCCGCCACCAGGAGCGCCGCGGCGGCACCCGCTCCACCGGCGCGACCGGCCCGACCGCCGCTGCGGCCGCCCGTGTCCCGCTGCTCGACGAGCCTGCTGGACGCCCGCGCTCGCTGGCGCGCGCGTGGGTGAGGTAGTCCTGGACGGCCTGCGGGTCGAGCCGGTGGCCACGGGCGGCGACGTCGTGCCGGGCCTCCCACTGCGCGATCAGCTTCTCGTCCTCGGACATCTCCCGGCGCGGGTGCTCACCGGGAATGGGGGCGTCGGGCACGGCCATGTGAGGGCCTCCTACAGGTGCGGGCGGTCGGTTCCACCGTCGCCGTCCCGGGGCTGCCGCAGCAGGAGGCGAGGGTCCTGCGCACCGGGACCTACGGCCCGTCACACAGCCAGGGCCGCCAGTGCGCCCGGACCGTCCTCGGCCAGTGTGAGGACGCCCCTCCGCCCCTCGGGACCTCCGGTCGGGCACCGGAGGGCGCGATCGGGCAGCCGGATCGCCTGCTCACCCCGATCGTCCGGACGGTGGGCGCCCCGCGCGGACCAATCAGCTGGGTGACACCTCCGGGACCTCCGTCACCCCACGCGACGGCCCCTGACCCTGGGGACACACGGGCCGGGCTCCCTAGCGTCGGGGACGTCGACCGGAGAGGGAGGAACCGTGCAGACGAGAGACGTCATGACCCGTGAGGTGGTGACGGTGGGGCCGCACACCGCCGTGCGCTATGCAGCAGAGGTGATGGCCGCGCGGGGGTTCGCCGCCCTGCCGGTCGTCGATGACGACGACCGGCTCGTCGGCATCGTCGCGGAGGCCGACCTGCTCCGCGACCGCCTCCCCGAGGACCCCCGGCTGCACCTCCGGCGCGACAGCAACCCGGCGGTCGACTCCCCGCCGACGCTGGTGCACGACGTGATGACACGTGACGTGCGCGCGGTCGACGTCACCGCCGACGTCGCGGACGTCGCCCGGCTGTTCGTCGAGGGCCGCCTGCGCAGCGTGCCGGTGACCGACGGCGGCCGGCTGGTCGGCATCGTCAGCCGCCGCGACCTCCTGCACCTGCTGGTGCGCTCCGACGACGACGTGAGACGCCAACTGCTGCGGCTCGTCGAGGACTACACCGGCGAGCCCGACGTCTGGGACGTGGCCGTGCACGACGGCGGGGCCACCATCCGGCGGCTCCGCGGCGGCCCGCATGGCTCCTGGGAGGTCGAGCGGCGGGCGCTGGCCGCGCTCGCCCGGACCGTCGGCGGCATCACCGACGTCCGCGTGCTGTCCCCCCTCGACACCGGGAGGCCCGACGTCGAGCCGATCCGCCCGCTGTCGGCCCCGGCACCGGGGAGCTGGTCGTGACCGGGCCGGGTCCCGGCGGCACGGTCGTCGTCGGGATCGACGGGTCCGACGCCGGACGTGACGCCGCGGCGACAGCCGTCGAGGAAGCAGCCCGGCGCGGCTGCGCCCTGCACATCGTGTACGCCCTGTCCTGGCCCGCGGCTGCGCCGCCCTCGCAGGGGACGGGGAGCACCGGGCTGCCCGACATCGGCGGCCTGCTGCACGCGGCGGCCGAGACGGCGCTGGTCACCGCGGCGGGGGATGCGACAGAAGTGCTCGGGCCCGACCGCGTCCGCTGGTCGGTCGACCCTGGCGACCCGGCCGACGCGCTCACCCACGCCGCCCGTGGTGCCGACCTGCTCGTCCTGGGCAGCCGAGGCCTGGGCGGGGTCACCGGCCTGCTCCTGGGCTCGACGGCAGCCGCGGTCCTCGCCGCGCCGCCGTGTCCGGTGCTCCTCCTCCCCGAACCGACCGCAGCGGTCGTCCGCCCCCGGTCCGGCGTCGTCGCGGCTGTCGCCGGACGACCCGGGGACGACGCCGTGCTGGCCTTCGCGATGGCCGAGGCCGCCATGCGCGGCACCGACCTGCTGGCCGTGCACGCCTGGCACGACGTCGCCCTGGAGACGGCGCTGCTGTCGGCGGGGCCCCTGGTCGACTGGGCCGGCGTGCTGGCCGACGAGGAGCGGCTGCTGGCCGAGGCTCTGGCCGGCTGGAGGGACAAGGAGCCCGACGTGCCGGTCCGCGAGGCCGTGGTCCGCGAGCGGCCCGGGCGCGCCCTGCTCGCCGCCGGTCTGACCGCCCAGCTCCTGGTCGTCGGCGTCCGTCGGCACCGGGGCCTGGCGCGCATGGGCTCGACCACGCACGCGGTGACGCACCGCGCACCGTGCCCCGTGGCCGTGGTGCCGGCCGGCGACGCACTGGACGGCGCACGGTGAACGGGCCGCGGATCCTCGTGACCGCCGCCAGCCGCCACGGCTCGACGGCGGAGATCGCCAGGGTGCTGGCCGACGAGGTCGCCGGCTGCCCGGCCGGCCGGGCAGCTGGACTGCAGTCCTCCGCCGTGCCGGTCGAGGCACGCCCCGACCCCGCCCGGTGGGACGCGGTGGTGCTGGGCAGCGCCGTGTACGCGGGCCGCTGGCTCCAGCCGGCCCACGATCTCGCTGTCCGGAACGTGGCCGTGCTGCGGCAGCGGCCGGTCTGGTTGTTCTCCAGCGGCCCGATCGGCGAGCCGCCCTTCCCGCCCGACGAGCCCTACGACGTCGCCACGCTCGCCACCTTCTTCCCGCTGCGCGGACGACGGGTGTTCCCCGGCCGGCTGGACCGGAGCCTGCTCGGCTTCGGTGAACGCGCGATGGTGACCGCGATGCGGGCGCCGGTCGGCGACTTCCGGGACTGGGACGCCGTGCGTGCCTGGGCCGGCGAGATCGCCACCGCGCTGGCCGACAGCGCCGTGCCCGCGGTCGGTGAGTCGATGTCCTCCGGATGAGGCAGGGAGACCTGCGTGTCCACCACCGGTCGCCGGCCGCTACCGGGTTCCGAGCCTGATCTCCCGGAACTGAGACTCCTGCCTGCTCCGGCCCGGGCCCTCCCCTCCGGAACCGAACGGCGCACGATCGACGAGGGACGACGGTGAACGACGCGGTGTCCACCCGCACGCTCCTGACCGTCGAGGAGTGCCGCCACCTGCTCGACGGCACCCGCCGCGGACACCTCGCCTTCACCCGGGACGCACTGCCGGCGATGGCTCCCGTCCTCTACGCCCTCGACGGGCACCGCGTGGTCATGCCTGCCTCCCCCGAGAGCGATCACCTGCTGCCCGCCCGCGGGGCCGTGGTCGTCCTGGGCGTCGACGACTTCGACGGTGAGTCCGGCTGGGCGGTGACCGTCGTCGGCCCGGCCCGCACCGTCACGGACGCCGTCGGGGTCACCGCGCTCGACGCGCTCGCGTGGCCGGTGCTCCCGGCCGCCGACGACGGACACTGCTACGTCGTCCTGCTGGCCGGCGTCGTCCGCGGCTGGCGCACTACCGGGCCTCCCGCGCCGTCACCACGGTCTGCATGACCGTGGCCCCTCGAGGTCGGGGCGCTGCCCGACGGCGGGACGCGGCTGCGCTGGTGGGCGCCGCTGAGCTGAGGGCGCCCGGTCCCCGGCGGGGGGGGTCAGTCCCGGCGGGGCGCGCCCGCGCGCAGCTCGGTGGCCAGCACGGCGGCCTGGGTGCGCCGCTCGAGCCCCAGCTTGGCCAGCAGGTGGGACACGTAGTTCTTGACCGTCTTCTCGGCCAGGAACATCCGCTCGCCGATCTGCCGGTTGGTCAGCCCCTCGCCGATCAGCCGCAGCACCGTGCGCTCCTGGTCGCTGAGCCGGGCCAGCGGCCCCTCGGGCTCCGCGGCGCGGCGCATCCGCTCCAGGACGGCGGTCGTGGCCGCGGGGTCCAGCAGCGAGCCGCCGGCGGCGACGGTGCGGACCGCGCCGACCAGGTCGGCGCCGAGGATCTGCTTGAGCAGGTAGCCCGAGGCCCCGGCCATGATCGCCTCGAACAGCGCCTCGTCGTCGCTGTAGCTGGTCAGCATGACCACCCGCAGGTCGGGCAGCCGGCTGCGCAGCTCCCGGCAGACGCTCACGCCGTCGCCGTCGGGCAGCCGGACGTCGAGCACGGCGACGTCGGGGCGCAGCGCCGGCACCCGGGCCAGCGCCTCCGCGGCGTTCTTCGCCTCCCCGACGACGGTGATGCCCGGGTCACCCCCGAGGACGTCGGCCACCCCGCGGCGCACCAGCTCGTGGTCGTCGAGCAGGAACACCCGGATCGGGGCCTGCTCCGTGTCCGTGTCCACCGACTCTCCCTCGCCAGGCGGTCGGCCGCACCCACGTGGTCCGGCCGACCGCGTCCTCGGCCGAGGCTAGGGCCTGGGCCGCCCCGATGGCAGCGCTGCGTGGCGCGATACCGGCGACGGCGACCTCCGGCCTCCTCATCGGGGACGTCCGGCCCTCATCCCTGCCCGCCCGTGGCGGGAGCGTCGGACCATGCAGACGACCCGGCTCGGGCGGCGCCTGTGAGGACGGTGGGGATCGCGAAGTCGCGGTCGACGACCGCCGGCGAGGTGGCGCAGCCAGACCCCCGTGAGGACGCGGACGGGATCGACGTCGAGGTGCGCGTCCCCTGGCCGCTGCCCTCCCCGACGGTCGCCGCGTTCGTGTCCGCGCGCTTCGCCGAGGTCCGCCGCGACCTCACCGACGTCGACGCGGTTGTCGCGGGCGCCACGTGCCTGGTGCGCGGCCAGACGTCAGCCGGGCCCCTACCCGTCCCGCTCCCCGGCGCCGTCACCCAGGAGGAGTCGTGACCACGTTCTTGCTCGACCGCACGACGGCTCGCGCCGCCATCGGGCTGGCCAATCGCGCGCCCTCGCTGCACAACACCCAGCCTTGGCGTTGGCGGATCGGCCGGACCTCGGTCCACCTGTTCGCCGACCCAACCCGGGGGCTGCCGGCCACCGACCCCGAGAGCCGAGACCTCCTGATCGGCTGTGGCGCCGCCCTGCACCACCTCCGGGTGGCCCTCCGCGCGGCCGGGCTGTCCTCCCGGGTCCACCGGCTGCCCGACCCGGCCCACCTCGAGCACCTGGCCGCGGTCGAGGTGTCCCTCTCCGAGCCCCGACCGGATGACCTCGTGATCGCCCGGGCGATCGAGGACCGCCGCAGCGACCGGCGGGTCTTCTCGACCTGGCCCGTCCCGCCGGAGCTGGTCGCCGACCTGGTGCGCGCCGCGGCCGAGGAGGGCGCCCGGCTGACGGTCCTGGCCCCTGGCGCCCGGTACCAGGTGGTGCGGCTGGTCCAGACCGCGGCCCTGGAGCAGGCCGTCACCCCCGGACTGGCGCACGAGGTCGCGACCTGGACCGGGCGGCCCCGCGGTGCCGCGGACGGTGTCCCGGCGGCGAACGTGCCCGTGCACGCCGGTCCTGCCGGACCGGAGGCGGCGATCCCGGTGCGCTCCTTCGCCGGCGGCTCGCTCCGTGAGAACCGGCTGGGGATGGGTGAGTCGGACGGCACGCTCCTGGCCGTGCTGACCACCGCCGGCGACGGGCCGATGGACCAGCTGCGGGCTGGTGAGGCACTGAGCTCGGTGCTGCTCACCGCCACCGCGATCGGCCTGGCCACCGATCCGGTGAGCCAGCCGCTCGAGGTGCCCGGCACCCGGGTGCGCCTGGCGGACCTGTGCGCCGACATCTCCCCGGACGCGCCCGGTACGCCCCAGATGCTGCTGCGGTTGGGCTGGACACCGGTCAGCGCCGATCCCATCTCGCTGACCGGGCGTCGCCCGGTCGACGACACCATCGACCGGCTCGACGCTTCCCGGTCGTGACGCCCAGGGGCTGCCGTGGCGGTTCACCGCCCCGGCAGCCCGGTCGTAAGGGGCACCGCGATGGTCCTCCCCCACCCCTGGGCGCCGGCGGGGTCGCGCCGGTTCGCCTCCCGAAGGAGCAGCACTGCCGAGACGACGCGCTCGGCAGGTCGGAGTCCGGCCCGGTCGAGCCGGCCGGCGAACACCTGGTGCTCTCGGGCGCGGGTCTGAACCAGCACCTCGTCGGCCTCCAGCAGTTCCTCCGGCGGCCATCCGTGGTCCCCGACTGGGCCGCTGGAGAAGATCCGCACCGGGCGGTCGAACAGGTCGATGGCGCAGCGGAGCACCATGTCCAGCGCCGCCTCGAGCCAGTGCCCGTGGTAGACGGCACTGCCGATCACGACGGCGTCGTAGCCCCGGACGTCGTCGACCCCGGCCACTGGCCGCAGATCGACGCCAGTGTCGGACCCGAGTCCCTCGCGCAGCCCATCGGCTACCGCTTCGGCGACGCCGAGCGACCCCCGTGCGGCTGGCCACCGCGACGAGAACCCGGGGTGCGGTCATCACCCCTGCTCCGTCGCGGTGCCCGCTACCGTCCCCGCCCGCGGCAGCTGGGCCCCGGCATGCGTGTAATGGCCTCGACCAACAGTGCACCAGCCGCGCCGAGGCCCGTGCCGAGCAGCAGCGTCCTCCACGTGACATCGAGCAGCAGGACGTCCTCGCGCAGCACCGGGACGGCGAGCACGACGACGACCACCGCGGCCATCGCGGCCACGAGGGCGACCCGCCCCGCGGTGAGCGGCCGGGCCAGCACGAGCACCGTCCACAGCGCCGTCACGACCACCGCGAGCAGCGCCGCCGTCCGCGCCGCGGCCACCCCGCCCTCGGGCTGCAGCGCCCGGGTCAGTGCGTAGGCGGCGTAGGAGACCCCGCCGGTGACCACGCCGACGGGCACGGAGAAGGCCAGCACCCGGCGCAGGAAGCCGGGCCGGTAGCGGCGCCCGCCCGGGGCGAGCGCCAGCACGAAGCCGGGCACGCCGATGGTCACCGCGGACACCAGCGTCAGCTGCACCGGCGCCAGCGGGTAGGCCGTCAGCGTCACCACGGTGACCAGCGCGAGCACCAGGCTGTAGACGTTCTTGACCAGGAACAGGTTGGCCGCGCGCTCGATGTTCGCGATGACCCGCCGGCCCTCGGCCACGGCGTGCGGCAGCGCGGCGAAGCGGCCGTCGAGCAGCACGAGCTGCGCCACCGCGCGGGTCGCCGGGGAGCCGTTGCCCATCGCGACGCCGACGTCGGCGTCCTTGAGCGCCAGCGCGTCGTTGACCCCGTCGCCGGTCATCGCCACCACGTGCCCGCGGCGCTGCAGCGCCCGCACCACGGCCCGCTTCTGCTGCGGGGTCACCCGGCCGACGACCGACGCCGACTCCAGCACGCCGGCCAGCGCGTCGGGGTCCTCCGGCAGCGTCCGGGCGTCGACGGCGTCGGCCGCGCCCGACACCCCGGGCAGGCCCACCGCGGCCGCGACGGCGCCGACGGTCCGCGGGTTGTCCCCGGAGAGCACCTTCAGCGCCACGCCCTGCTCGGTGAAGTAGCGCAGCACCTCGGCGGCGTCCTCGCGGACCCGCTCGGCGAGCAGCACGAGCGCCACGGGGACCAGCCCGGCGGGCAGCCGCGGGGTGCCGCCGTCCGCGGTCCACGGCGCGGCCGCGCAGGCCAGCAGCAGCACCCGGCGGCCCTCCGCGGCCAGCGCGTCGGCGCGGTCGCGGGCCGCGGCGTCGGCCGGCCCGGCCGGGGCGGGCAGCACCAGCTCCGGCGCGCCGAGCACCCAGGTGCTGCCGCCGGCGGTGCGCACGGCCGACCACTTGCGCGCCGAGTCGAAGGGGACGGCGCCGGCCGCCTCCTGGCCGCCCGGGTCCGGGAAGGCCGCCGCCAGGGCGCGCGCGGTGGCGTTGCCCGCGTCGGCGGCGGCGAGCAGCGCCAGCGCCCCGTCGGTCCCGGGGTCCCCGCGCAGCCGCTCGAGCCGGTCGAAGGCGAGGTCGCCGTGGGTCAGCGTGCCGGTCTTGTCCAGGCAGACGACGTCGACGCGGGCCAGCCCCTCGACGGCGGGCAGCTCCTGCACCAGGGTCCACCGCCGCGCCAGGCCCGCGGCACCGAGGAGGAACGCCAGGGTGGTGAGCAGGACCAAGCCCTCCGGGACCATCCCGACCAGCGCCCCGACGGTGCCGGTGACCGCGTCCCGCCAGCCGTCGTTCTCCGGGGACCGGAACTGGCTCCACAGCACCGCCGGGCCGACCACCAGCAGCACCAGCGCGATCCAGCGCAGCAGCCGGGTGGTCCCGGCGACCAGCTCCGAGTGCGTGCGGGTGAACACCCGCGCCTGCGCGGCGAGCCGGGCGGCGTAGCCGTCGTCACCGACGGCGGTGGCCTGCACCCGCCCGCTGCCGGCCACCACGATCGAGCCGGACAGCACCGGGTCGCCGACCTCCTTGGCCACCGCGTCGGCCTCGCCGGTGAGCAGCGACTCGTCGACGGCCAGCCCTCGGGTGGCGCGCACGACGCCGTCGACGGGCACCTGGTCGCCGGCGCGCAGCACCAGCAGGTCGTCGAGGACCACCTCGGCGACCGGGACCTCGCGCTCGGCGCCGTCGCGCACCGGCCGGGCGCGGGGCGTCTGCAGGACCGCCAGCCGGTCGAGGGTCCGCTTGGCGCGCAGCTCCTGCACGATCCCCACGACGGCGTTGACGACGACCACCCCGCCGAAGAGCGCGTTCTGCCACCGCCCGGCCAGCACCATGGTCACCCACAGCGCGGCCAGCAGGCCGTTGAAGAACGTGAGCACGTTGGCCCGGACGATCTGCCCGACGGTCCGGCTGGTCCGGGTCGTGACCGTGTTGACCCGCCCGGCCGCCACCCGCTCGGCCACCTGGGCCGACGTCAGGCCGCCCGCCGCTGCCGGGGACGCGGCCTCCGTCATGGCGGGTGGGGCCGCAGGAGCTGGGCCGGTGGTCACAGCAGTCCCCCGGCACGGAGGTTCAACGCCGCGAGCACGAGCGTGAGGACCGCACCGCCACAGGTGGCCAGCGCCAGCAGCACCCGCCGGGCGCTCCACCGCTGCACCCGGATCCGCGGGTGCGGCGGCAGCTGCTCGCGGAGCCGCTCGACCAGGTCGCGACCGTCGGCGGCCAGCATCCGGCGCAACTGGGTGGGGAGCGTGAGCGAGGACGTCGTGGCCATCGCCTCCGCCAGTTCCGCGTCGGTGAACTGCAGGCGGGCCTGGGCGAGCACCCGCTCGGGCCCGGCGACCGGCGCGCAGGTCAAGAGCGCGTTGCCGAGGTCGGCGGCCTGCCGCCAGCGGCTGGGCCGCAGCTCACCGAAGGACACGTCGACGAGCACCACGCGCTCCTCGTCCTGGACGAGGACGTTGGAGGGCTTGACGTCGCGGTGCGCTGCCCCGGCCGACCACAGCAGCCGCACCTGGCGCAGCACGCCGTCGATGACGGTGTCGTCCACTCGCGAGCGCCGGATCTCGACGGTGCGGGGCACGAGCTCGGTCACCAGCAGGTACTCGCGACCGGGCACCACCTCGACGACGCCCATCGGCCCGGGTACTCGCACCCCGCCGTCGCGCAGCAGCCGCAGCATGTAGTCCTCGTGCTCGACCAGCCGCCGCACGGAGGAGAACGGCGCCTCGTCCTCCAGCCGGCCGTACCGGAGCACGCGCAGGACCTTGTACCAGCGGTCCGACCGCAGGTGGGTTGCCGAGTAGAGCTTGCCGAACAGGGCCGGGCCGGAGGCGATGACCAGTCGGCACGGTGTGGATCCGGTCGACCCGTCGAGCCGGAAGGGCTCGACCGCCGCGACGTCGACACCGAGCTGCTCGAGGACCGCGGCGCGGATGCGCGCGGTCCGTGCCTCGTCGAGCGTCAGGTGGGCCGCCACGCGCCGGCGCCAGGTGACGGGAAAGGTGTCCTCGGGCGCGAGCACCGTGCAGACCAGCGCCGCGGCGGAGGCGCCGACGAGGGCGGCCGGGACGGCGACGGTGGGGCCGTCCAGCCCGAGGGAGGCGCGGGGCACGACAGCGGTGGTCAGCAGGGCTGCGACGGCCACCCAGCCCCAGCGCCGCGCACGGCCCGAGGGGGTCAGCACGTACAGGGTCGCCACCGACACCGTGGCCAGGACCACGACCGGCCAGGCGGAGAGCTCCACGGCAGCCTCCGTGCCGACGACCTCAGCACGGAGGACGCGCACCAACACGCCCTCGCCGGCGGCCACCTGCGCGACCGCGGCGACCACCGAGACGGTGCCGATGTACACGAGCAGGTGCCGCCACCGCGCCGTCCAGACCAGCACCAGGGCCGTGGGCAACCAGAGCGCGCGGTAGCCGAGCACCGCGCCGACCCGCGCGAGGTCCGCCGCCCCGGGATGGCGATCCGGCGGGCCGGCCACGTCGGCGACAGCCCGGTCCAGCCCCAAGAGGCCGCCGGGTCGGTCGGCGAGGATCAGCAGCACCCCGGCGGCGACGAGAACCGCCGCCCACGCCCAGACCGTCGGCGGTACCCGTCGCGGCAGCCGCTCCTGGCCCGTGGGCCGCCAAAGCGCGGAGCCGGCGGGCCAGGAGGGGCGCCGCGGACGGACGGCCGGGCCCGCGGGTGGGTGCGCCTGTGGGCGCCCCTCGAGCACGGGCGCGCCCCGTCCGGCGTCGGTCACCGGTCCAGGCTCGCTCCTCGGTCCCCGACGCGCCGGGGTCGGGTGGCACGTCCGGCCGGGCCGGAGGGCCCTGCCCAGCGGGCACGCGGCAGGGCTGCACGGGCCGGGTGACCGAGCGCAGCGTCCAGGGAGTCACGGTCTCACGGCTGCAGGTCGGCGAGGCCCGGCGCGTCGAGGAGCGCAGCCACGAACAAGCCGGCACCGATGACGACGGCGGCCGCGTGCGGCAGCAGCACCTGCCCCATCCGCCACGGCCGCCCGAGCAGGTCCCGGACGTTCTTCGCGCTTCGGCGCTCCAGGACCGGCTCCGGCCGCTTGCCGTCATAGCCCCAGCTCAGGTCGATCCTCGGCGCCGACTGGAGGCCGAGGCCGTCGAGGGGCACCGCGTTGATCTGGCAGGCCGCGACCTCGATGTCCCGCATGCGCCAGTAGTAGTGCAACTGGAAGCCCTTCATCCGGGCGTCCACGTACCAGAACGCCAGCGCGCTCGCCGCCGCGAGTGCGAACAGCGCGTAGTGCTCCTGCTGGAACCCGAGGCCGAGACCAGCCAGCGACAGGGTGACCGACCACCCCTTGACGATGACGAGCTGCTTGTCGTACTCGGTGATGACTCCGAGGATCGCGTAGTACTCCTTGCCGAGATCCTCACGGAGTGCGTTCTCTCTCGCAGACAGGGCCCGTTCGGGAGCGGAGGACCCGTTCGACCGTTCCTCCGCCGGGGTCGTGTGTGGCTCGGCACGCCACGGGAGACGGACGAATCGGCCTGACGTGCCCATGACGAGGCCCCACTCACCCTCCGCAGGAGCGTTCCAGTCTGGAGCGAGGGGTCGCGACGGTCCAGGAGTGCCGTCACTTGGCAGGTCTCCCGTACCGTCGTGCCCCCCGACCGGCTGTGGTGACGCAGCATCTAGCCCGCGTGGGCCGGTACCCCGTCCGCCGCAGCGGTCACCTCAGCCGCCTCCGCGGCGACCGGGTCGGGGTGCACGACCATGACCGGGCCGGGTGCGTGCACCGCGCAGTGCAGCGCCACCGAGCCCAGGACCATCCCCAGGACCCGGCTGCGGCTGCGGCTGCCGACGACGAGCAGCGCGGCACCGTCGGCCCGCTGCACGAGGACCTCCCCCGGCTTGCCCTCCACCACGCGGACGTCGGCCTGCGCCTCCCGGCCGAGCACCTCCGCCACGATCGCGCCGACCCGGACGCGAGCATGCTCCTCGATCTCCGACACGGTCGGGGCGGTGAGCGCGTAGAGGTCGCTCCAGTAGGCCTCGGGCTGGAAGCCGGCGACCACCTCGAGCGCCGCGCCCAGCCGGCGGGCCTCCTCCGCCGCCCGGCGCAGCGCGGCGCGGGACACCGGTGAGTCCTCCACCCCCACCACCACCCGCGGCGGCGGCTCGACCGCGCCGGGGTGCACCACGACGACGGCGCAGGGCGCGTGGGCCACGCAGTGCAGCGCGACCGAGCCGAGCAGGGTGCTGCGCACCCCACCGCGACCGCGGCTGCCGACGACGAGCAGGTCGGCGCCCTCCGCCCGGGCCACCAGGTGGTCCAGCGGGGCGCCGCCGGCGACGACGACGTCGGCCTCGACCTCCGCGGTGCCGGGGACGGCGGCCACGGCCGGGTCCCGGCGGACCTCGGCGAGGAAGTCGCGGACCCGCTGCTCGGTGTCGGCCCGGATGGCGTCGAGCCGGCGGGTGTCGAGCAGGTAGGGGTCGGCCCAGTAGAAGTCGACCGGGTAGGCGCTGACCACCTCGAGCGGGGCGCCGGACCGGGCCGCGACAGCCAGCGCCCAGGTCAGCGCTGACCGCGCCCCTGGCGAGCCGTCCACCCCGACGACCACGCGTCCGGGTCGCAGGGGGTGGTTGGTGCTCTGCTGCGTCGTCACGGGTCCGCCTCCAGCCCTCTGTCCGGTCACCTGCCGGGCTCCGATCCGACCCTGCGCCGTCCACGGACGAGAGGACGCGGGCCGACGTCCCCGTTGAGCGGGTCCTTCGTCCCGGCCCCTCGGCTCGGGCTCAGGGCGTCCACCCGCCGCCAGGCGGCAGAAAGGCGCCCGGCGGCGGGTCCCACGGCCCGCTCTGCTTCCCGCAGCGGCGGCACACCCGGTGGTCGGGTCCCTCGTAGTGCTCGCCAGGCGGGTGGCGGCGAACCCAGGAGTGCAGGCCCAGCAGGCAGCGCAGGTGCCTGCGCGGTCCCCCGGATCTCCTCACGGTGCGGTCCTCCCCTCCATCTCGACCGCCGTGACGACATCCGGCCGCAGGGGCCGGTCGGCGACAGCGCGCAGCAGCCACTGCAGCGTGTACTCGTCCGTGCTGACCGACGGCGCGGGCAGCGGGTCAGGGGCGCGGAGCCGGAAGGACCACCGCAGCTGCTCCCCCGGTCCGGCCCTGACCGGACCGGACAGTCGCTCCGTGGCGACGACGGTGGTGGACGCCCGGTCCTCCTCGGTCGGCTCATCCGGCCGTGCAGGTACGAGCTCGTCCAGGACCAGCTCGACCCGGACACCGCGGGCGGTGGTCCCGGGGCGGGCGGTCACCACCCCGGTGACGACGGCGTCGGGACGCAGCTCCCGCCCGGACAGCTCACCCACGGTGAGGGCGGCCGGCGGGGCGTCCCCCGCGCGTGGAGGCGCGCCCGCCGACGAGTGCACCCGCACGGCGACGGCGCCCTCGCCGACGCACGACGGGGTGGTGTGCGCCCGGACGTGCACCACGTACTCGCGCTGTACCAGGTACCCGGCCACCGTGGCCTCACTGTCCGGGACGGTCAGATGGCCCCGGCCCACGGCGTCCAGGTCCGCCCGGGCGACGACCGTGCTGGTCCGGTCGGCGACCGCGGTCGCGATCCCGCCCCACTGGCGCACGGTGCGGGTGAGACCTGTCTGTCGCACGAGCTCCACCGTCCCCCCGAGAACGGGACGGCCGTCGGCACAGCGCACGGTCAGCTCGACCGGCTGCCCGGCGAGGACCTCCCGGGGTGCGTCCAGTGAGAGCGCGGCCGGACGGCGCAGTCGGCCGCTCACGCCGCTCCCCCGGCGGGCAGCACCGCGGCGGACCGGCCCGTGTGTCGCTCGGCGCGGTCGCGGATCCCGTGCAGCATCCGCCGGGTCATCACCAGGACCACCGGCTCCACGACCCGGCCGGCGACGCGGGCCGCGCGGCGGGGATCGACCTCGGTGCGCGATCGGGCGAGCAGGCGGCAGTGCCCCGGAGCCTCCTCGAGCACGTGGAAGGACCACACCCCGTTCCACGGGTGCTCCGGAGGCGCCTGGCGCAGGACGAGCGCCCGGGGCGGGTCGACCAGGGCGACCCGGAAGGCGTAGCCGTCGGGCAGCGGCCCCCACCCCGCCGGGACGACGACCACCCGGTCGCCGACGCCGAGGGACTGCCACTCCTCGCGGATCTCGTCGGTGGTGTGGATGTGCAGGCCGATCAGGTTCTCCAGCCGGTCGTGGCTGTACATGCCGCCGCGGTCGGCGCCCATCTGGACCAGCCACGCCCACACCTCCTCGGGAGGCGCGGCCACGGTCACCCCGAGCGTCGTCTGCGTGGCCGGCTCCGGGACGAGGTCGTCGCCGGGCAGGACGCGGGCGACCTCGGCCGGGGTGGCGCCCCAGTGGCGCCGGCGGTGCAACAGCTCCAGGCCGGCCGCCGCGGCGCCGGCGGCCAGCAGCAGTCCGCGCAGCACGGGGCTCACCGCCCCGGGGGGACGTCGAGGTCGAGACCGGCCAGCGTCATCTCGCCGTAGGTGACGTCACCGTCGGGCAGGTGCCAGACGGCCGCGCCGCCAACCGTGCGCAGCCGCCCGTCGACGACGGTCCACCCGCGCACCGGGGTGCTCCAGGGCGTCCGCACCGGCCCGCCGGGCAGGTCGGCCCACCGGTCGGCCGTCCAGAAGTCCGCCGGCCGGCCGTCGCCGTCGAGCGACACCACCGCGCCGACGGTGCGCCCGGCGTCGGTCACCGAGACGCCGAACCGGTCCTCGCCGAGGTCCTCCCAGCGGGTGCGGGGGTGCAGCAGCATCGACGGGGCCAGCAGCACCGCGTCGTTGAGCCAGGTGACCAGCTCACCGGCGTCGAACTCCGGGCCCGACCCGTCGGCCACCGTGACCAGGCCGAGGGCCCTGCCGAGCATCCGCCCGGTGCCGTGCCGGTACGTGTCCCAGCCCCACATGGGCACCACGCGGCCGACCAGCAGCCGCATCCGGTACAGCCGCGCGATCTCGGCAACGGTGTTGTGCTGCCACGCGTCGCAAGGCATCCACGGCCCGTCGACCCGGCGGCGGAACCGGCCGCGCCAGTGGGCCCGCAACGACCAGGTGCGCGGCTCACCGACCACGCCCATCGCCTCCATGTACCGGACGGCGGCCGATGGCAGGCCGGCCAGGTCGGCCTCGGTGACGGGCTCCGCGGACGCCGGACCGGTCGGCAGGCCGGCGGCGGCCAGCCGCCGGGTGAAGGCGCGCGGCGGCCGCGCCGGCGTGTGCGGCCGTTGCCTCGTCGAGGCGGTCATCGGTCTCCCTCGGGAACTCGGCTCGATGCGGGACGCGTCCCGGTCGCCGTCCTCGCGGACGACGACGAGCCCGACGCTAGGGCGGCGCCACCCGCCGGCGCACCGACGAAGGACACCGGCAGGAGGGCCGGAGGCCTTCGGCGGGCGGGCCTGCTCCGACGACGGTCTCGGGCCGCCGTGCGCGCCGGGCAGGACCGTGGCGGCGTCTGCCCGGTGCGGCGGGTCCCCGCATGGCGGGCACGAGGAGAGTCGGTGGGCAGGGCCGGGGCGACCCGCGTGAGGGGCAGTTCGACTCTGGGCCAGCGCACAAGCCGCGCGGAACCGTGGTCAGCCTGGCGGGCCACTTCTGGGGGAGGGACGAGATGGCCACATCGGAGACCGCGGCTGGCACGGACGTGCAGATCGCGCAGGCCAATGGCATCGAGATCGCGTACGAGACCTTCGGTGAGCCATCGGCCCGGCCGTTGCTGCTGGTCATGGGCGCGAACATGCAGATGATCGCCTGGCACGAGGACCTGTGTCAGGCGTTGGTCGACCGAGGCTTCTTCGTGGTCCGCTTCGACAACCGGGACGCGGGACTGTCCACCCACCTGCACGACGCGGTGCCCGACGTGCGGGCCGCCGCGGCCGGGGACCTGTCCTCGGCGGCCTACACCCTCGAGGACATGGCCGACGACGTCGCCGGGCTGCTGGACGCGCTGGGCTTGGACAGCGCGCACGTCGCGGGTGCCTCGCTGGGTGGGATGGTGGCGCAGACGTTCGCCGCCCGGCACCCCGACCGGGTGCGCAGCCTGACCTCGATCATGTCGGCCCCGGTGCTGCCGGTGGACTGGCAGGCGGTGGAGGCCCGGCGACCCGCCAACAGCCGGGAGGAGTACGTCGAGCAGGTGCTGCAGATGTTCCGGCTCCTCGGGTCACCCGGGTATCGCGGCGACGAGGCATGGCTGGCCGACGTCGCCGGCCGGTCCTACGACCGTGCCCATGACCCGGCCGGTGGTCTGCGCCAACTGCTGGCCGTCATGGCCTCCGGTGACCGCACCGAGCAGCTGCGCGCAATCCGGGTGCCGACGCTCGTGGTGCACGGCGAGGCCGACCCGGTCGTCCCCGTCGCCGGGGGCCGCGCCACCGCCGAGGCCGTCGCGGACGCCGAGCTGCTCGTGCTGGAGGGCATGGGCCACTCCCTGCCGCGTGAACTGTGGCCCACCATCGTCGACGCCGTCGTCCGCACCGCCGATCGCGCCACGGACGTCACAGCTCGATGAGCACACTCAGCCCCTGCGGTCGCGGACCAACCCCTGCTGTCGACGTCCTCCGTCGTGTCCGCGCACCGCGCACGGAGGAGGGATCCATCCCCGGAGGCGGTCATGGATGACGCACCGCGGCTCGTCGGGCGATGGCGGCTCGTCTCGTGGACCGCCGGAGACGACGGAGGGCGGGTCGAGCATCCCGCCGGAGACCGACCTCGGGGCTCTGCGGTGTTCCTGCCGGACGGATGGGCGGCGGTTCAGATCGCAGCCACCGACCGGCCGACCATGAGTGGGACCGACCCGTTCGGCGCACCCGAGAGCGAGCAGGCCAAGGCCTACGCCACCTACCTGGCCTACGTGGCGAGGTACGAGGTGCGCCAGGACCTCGTGGTCCTCCAACTGGAGATGAGCCTGTGGCCCAACCAACTCGGCACCGAGCAGGTGCGGCGGTATCGCTTCGAGGACGGCGAACTGGTCCTGCAGCCGCCACCGGTCGAGGTCGGAGGTCGGCGCCTCACGCACGAGCTGCGGTGGCGCCGCGAGGACTGAGGGCCGCAGGGACGTCGCGCCGCCACCACCTCAGCGCAGTCATGCCGACGGTGGCAACTCGACGCAGGGGTACTCGTGCAGCTCGGCACATCGGCCGTCCTGCAACCGGTACAGCAGGACCAGGCGAGTCCGCAGCTGCCGGCCGCCTCGTCCACGGTGACGACGAGCAGCCCGCGCCGCCAGAAGCCCGGCCGCGGGGCCAGGCCGGAGGGACGGCTGCGGGAGAGGGCCGCCGCGGGCAGCGTCGGGGTACTCACCCGGGCAGCGTCCGTGGCCCTCGGCCGGCTCCGTAGAGCCGGAGGTCCGGGCAGGGGTCGTCCGCACGTCCCCCGGCGCGGGTCCGGTGCCACAGGTCCCTCGCGGCGGGGACCTGCGGCACCGGCGTCCCGCAGGCCTGCCGGCCGAGGGTGGGACGGACCGGACGACCGCGCCGACGGGAGGAACCGTGGCCTCCGTGACCGAGCCGACCCCCCACGCGACCACGGGCGCGATGGCCCGGGGTGGCCGCCCCGTGGTGGCCGGCGTCGACGGGTCCCGCGATGCGCTCGTGGCCGCCCGTCTGGCGGCGCAGGAGGCTCGCAGGCGGCGGGCGACGCTGCGGCTGCTGCTCGCCGTCCCCTCGGCCGGCGGTCGGAGGCCGGCGCCGGACCGGGTACTCGACGCCGTCGAGGTGCTGCGCACCGCCGGTGGTCTCGTCCTGGACGCGACCGCTGCGGAGCTGCGCCACACCTGCCCCGGCCTGGAAGTCGTCCCCGAGCTGGTCGACGGTGACCCGGTCGACGTGCTGACCGCGGCGGCGGCCGGCGCGCAGCTGCTGTGTGTGGGCACGACCGGCGCCGGGAGCGCCCGGGACCTGCTGTTGGGCTCCACGGTGGCCGCCGTCGTGCGGTCCGCCTCGTGCCCGATCGCCGTCGTCCCGCTGCGCAGCCGCTGGTCCGCCGGCCGCAGCGGCGTGGTCGCCGGCCTGGACGGCGGGCCCGGGTCCGAGGTGACACTAGCCGAGGCGCTGCACGCGGCGGCGCTGCGCGGCACCGGGCTGCTCGCCGTGCACGCGTGGTCGCACGGGTCCCTGTTCCCGCTGCCGGCCACCGACCGCCTGGTCGACGACGACGCGGCACAGCGCCGGGCGGAGTCCCGGCTGGACGACCTCCTGGCGCGCGCGGAGCCGGTCCGCGACCGGTGGCCGGACGTGCCCGTCCGCACGGCGGTCCGGCAGGGCCGGGCGGCCGACGCCCTCCTGGCCGCCTCGTTCACCGCCGAGCTGCTGGTCGTCGGGCACCGGCGCCGGGGACCGCTCGGGCGCCCGCTCCGCTCCGTGACCTCGGCGGTCGTGCACCGCGCCGGGTGTCCCGTGCTCGTCGTACCGCTGCACGTGCCCGCCGACGCGGACGCCACCTCCGCGGTTGCCGCCGGCTGACCCTCTCGGACACCGAACCGGCGCGGGGATCCCGCCGGCCCCCCTCAGCGCGACCCTGTCGGCCCGGCACCGACCAGCGCCGCGAACTGCGCGTGCAGCGCGGCGATCAGGACCGGCAGGTCGGGCACCCGGTCGGGGTCGACGACGGCGGTGACGGTCAGGGTGCCGGCGTAGGACAGCGCGTCGAAGGAGACGGTGACGTTCCCGGCCTCGCCGGAGGCCACCGGCAGCACCTGCTCGACCCGCCGCCCGGCGAGGGTCAGCGGGGTCCCCGGCCCCGGCACGTTGCTGACCAGGGCGTGGAAGCGGCGCTGCCGGCGGAGCCACCAGCGGTAGGCGCCGGTCGCCGCGAGCAGGCCGAACAGCGACCCCGTCAGCGCGGTCAGCGGCGGGCCGCCGGCGGTGTCCCGGGCCCGGCGGACCGTGCCGGCGAACCGGCGCAGCCGCGCCTGCGGCTCCCCCGCGACCGGCACGGCGACCACGAGCGGGGTGGTGGCGTTGCCCAGCTCGGTGACCCCCGCCGCCCGCCGCCCGGAGACGACGACGGTGACCGCCACGGGGTCCACCGACTCGCCGCGGCTCTCCAGCAGCGCGCCGAGCGCCCCGGCGACCGCGACCAGCAGCGCGTCGTTCACCGTCCCCCCGGCCCGGTGCGCCGCCGCCCGCAGCGGCTCGACCGGCACCTGCACCGCCGCCGTCCGCCGCCGGGACCCGGTGGGGGCCAGCAGGCTGCACGGAGCGGCGCGGGCGGGGCGCAGTCCGCCGGCCGCCCGGCCCGCGTCCCGCAGCAGCCCGACCACGCCGCAGAGCCGGGCCGGCGCCCGGGCGCGGCGGCGCCACGCGTCGGCCACCAGGACCCGGTAGGGCGGCAGCGGCCCCGGCGGGGTGCGGTCGGGCGGCGGCCCCCCGTCGGCGAGGGAGGCCAGCAGGGCCAGCCCGCCGATCCCGTCGGCGAGCACGTGCGACAGCGCGACGACCACCGCACTGCGGTCCCCGGGCAGGTCCGGGACGACGACGGCGGCCCAGCCGGGCCGGTCCTCCGGGAGCGGTCCGGCCACCAGGTCCGTGGCGAGGTCGAGGAGGGCCTGCGCATCCCCGGGGCACGGCACAGTGCGGACGTGCGCCGCCGGGTCGAACCCCGGCTGGTCCACCCAGACCGGCCGGCCGGCGCCCGGCGGCACCCGCACCAGCCGCTGCCGCAGCCGCCGCACCCCGCCCAGCCGCTCGGCGACGAGGCGGGCGAGCTCCCCGTCGCCCGGGCCGAGGACGAGCACCGCACCGAACTGCATCGGCACGCCGCCGCGGCCGAGCGCGGCCATCCCGAGGTCCTCCGCGCTCGCGCGGTGGACGGAGCCGGTCACGTGCGCACCGGGGCCACACGCACCCGCACGTCGAGTGCCTGCGCGCCCGAGCAGCCGACCACCAGCGGGTTGACGTCGAGCTCGGCCAGCTCCGGCACGGCGTCGGCGAGCCAGGCCAAGCGGTGCAGCCGGTCGGCGACGGCGGCGCGGTCGAGCGTGCGGCCGTGCGCCGTGGCGAACAGGCCCGTTGCGTCGACCGCCTGCTCGGCACCGCAGGCGTCCAGCGGCGCCAGGCGGTGCACGCGGCCCGCGAGCGCGTCGGCGGCCCGGCCACCCGGGCCGATCGCGACCACCGGGCCGGCCGCGGCGTCCCGGACCGCACCGAGCAGCAGCTCGTCACCGGGCGGGACGAGCGGCTGCACCACCGCGCCCAGCCAGTCCGCACCCGCGGCCGCCGCCCAGCCGCCGACGGTGCGGCCCACCTCGCCGGCGTCGTGCACGGGGAGCCGGACGAGCCCCGCGTCGGCCTTGTGCACCAGCCCGCGGACCCGGCCCTTGACCGCCACCGGGCACCCGAGCTCGCGGGCCGCGGCGACCGCCGCCTCCGCCGTGCCGGCCGCGCGCGTCGGGACCAGGGGCACGCCGGCCGCGGCGAGGAGCCCGGCGACCTCGTCCGGCTCCAGCCAGTCCCCCTCCGGTCTGCGGTCCAGGACCGCGGCGGCGACCGACCGGGCCGCCCGCACGTCGACCCCCTCCGGCACGGACACCGCCGGTGGTGCGGCCAGCCAGGCCGCGCGCGCGGTGGGGGGGCGGCCGGCCCGCCCCCCCCCCCCCCCCCCCCCCCCCCCCCACCCCCCCCCCCCCCCGCCCCCCCCCCCCCCCCCCCCCCCCCCCCCACGGCCGGCTCGCTGACCGACACGAGCGCGAGCCTCCCGGTCCGCGGCGGGGCGAGCCGCTCCAGTGACGTCGGCCGCCCGGGCCGCACGTCGACGACCGCGACCGCGTCGTCAGCGGCCGCCGCGACCGCCGCGGCCACACCCGGGCCGGGGTCGCCGACCCCGGTCGGTGCGGTGACGGTGACGACCGCCGCGACGGCCGGGTCGTCGAGCAGCCGGCCGAGGGCGACGGCGAAGTCCCCGGGGGTCACGACGGCGCCGGTGTCGACCGGGTTGGTCGTGACGGCCAGCGGCGGCAACACCTCTCTCAGCCGCCGCTGCAGGTGCGCGGGCAGGGGGTCGACCGGCAGTCCGGCCGCCACGCACGCGTCCGCGGTGAGCACCCCGGCACCGCCCAGGTTGGTCAGCACCGCGACGGTTCCCGGGCGCAGCGGCGGGCGCCGGCGCAGCTGCGCCGTGGCCGCCGCCAGCGTGGTCAGGTCCGGCAGCACCTGCACCCCGGCGGCGGCCCACGCGGCCTCGCGCACCCGGTCGGGGGTGGCCGACCGCGCGGTGTGCGAGGCCGCCGCCCGCGCGCCGGCCGCGGAGGTGGCCGTGCGCAGCGTGAGCACCGGGACCCGGCGGGCGAGGTGCGCCGCGGTCCGCACCAGGCCGCGCAGGTCGGGCTCGGACTCGGCGTAGAGGACGACCGCGGCAATGTCCGGGTCCTCGTCGCACCAGGCCAGGACGTCACGGGCACCGACGTCCCAGGCGTCGCCGATCGACACCGCGGCCGAGACGCCCAGGCCCAGCCGGCCGAGCACCTGCCCGCCGGCGATCACCACGCCGCCGGACTGGGCGACCAACGCCACGTCGCCGCCGGGCGGGACGGGACCGCCGAAGCCCGCGGCGAGCCAGGCCGGTGCACCGGGCGACGCGACGCCGACGCTGTTGGGGCCGACGAGCCGCATCCCGTACCGGTCGACGGTGTCGAGGACCTGCCCGGCCAGGCCGGGGACCCCGCTGAGCCCACCGCTCAGGACGAGCACCGCCCGGACGCCGTGCCTGCCGCAGTCGGCCACGACTGCGGGCACCGCGGCGGCCGGCACGCAGACGACGGCGAGGTCGACCGGCTCGGGGAGCACGGTGACCGAGGGCACGCACGGCACCCCCTCGAGCTCGCGCGCCGCCGGGTTGACCCCGGTCACCGGTCCCGGGAAGCCGCTCTCGCGCAGCTGGCGCAGCACCGCCCGCCCGACCGACCCCGGCGCCCGGCCGGCCCCGACCACGGCGACCGCCCGTGGCCGGAGGACGGCGCGCAGGCCGGCAGCAGCCGCCTGCCGGTGCCGGTCCTCGACGGCCTCGAGGTAGCGGGCATCGGGGTGCAGCGTCACCTCGGCGTGGACGACGGTGCCCTCGGTGCGCCGTCGCACGGCCAGGCCGAGGTCGGCGAGCACCCGCAGCATCGGGCCGTTCTCGGCGAGCACCTCGGCGACCAGCCGGCCGATCCCCAGCCGGGTGGCCTCGGCCGCGACCTGCTCCAGCAGTGCGGTCGCCACGCCTGCCAGCCGCTCGTGACCGTCGACGACGACGGCGATCTCCGCGGCGCCGTCTCCCAGGGGGAAGAGCTGGACCGCGCCGGCCAGCCGGCCGCGGACCCGGGCGCCGAGTCCGACGGACCCGCCGGAGGGCTCGAGGCTGCGGCGCACGTACCCGGGGAGGTCGGCCGGGTGCAGCGTGGCGAAGCGCAGCCACCGGTCCCGCTCGACCAGCCCCTCGTGCAGGGCGAGTAGCTCGGGGCCGTCCGCGGGGGTCAGCGGGGCCAGCACGACGGGGGTGCCGTCCCGCAGCAGTGCCCGGGCCGGCCGGAGCCGGGCGCCGGCCGGTGGGTGCTCCCGGGCCGGGGTGGTGGCGGTCACCGCTGCGGGACGGCGAGCCTGCGGCCGCCGGGGACGGCGGCGACCACGCCGCGGGCGAGCCGGTCGAGCACCGCCTCCTCGTCGGCCGGCGCGGAGGTGTCCGGCACGGCCGTCTACCGCCGGGCCGGGCGCAGGCGGAGCAGCGCCACCAGCGCGACCAGGATCCCGACGACGCCACCGGCCACGCCGATCCACAGGACGACGCGCACGACGACCTCCCAGCCGGGGTCCAGGTCGAACGGGAAGACCTGCAGCACCCGCACCGTGGCCGCCAGGCCGAAGGCCGTCGTCAGGACCGTCCCCGCCGGGATCGCCGCTCCCCCGGGGCGAACCAGTTGCAGGAGGGCGACCGCGATCCCGGCGATCAGCGCGGCGTCGACGTAGCGCAGCACCCGGGTCGTGTCGTCGGTCAGGAAGGGCACGACCTCCCACCCGGGCCAGACGTGGATCAGCATCAGGAGGACTCCGTCGACCAGCGCGGCGGCGAGGGCGCCGCTGCGGCGCCCGGTGGTCGACGGGGAGCGGGTCCGCAGGTCTGTCATGTCCCGATGCTGGGGACACCGGCGCTCCCGGTTGAGGGCCGAAGGTCGCTGGCGATCCGGGACGTACGGACGCCGCCGGCCCCCCGGCGGCGTGGCGACCCTGGGCGGGTCGAGACAGGACCCGGAGGCCGGGAGCAGGAGGCCACCATGAGCACCGACGACACCACCGCCGACCGCGACCTGGTTGCGCCCCCCGACCTGCGCGCGCTGGCCGTCAGGCGACTGCACCGCAGGCGCGAGTTCACCCAGCACCTGGTGGCCTACCTGATCGTCAACGGGGCCCTGTGGGCCGTCTGGGCGATCATCGCGCTGGCGGGCGGCGCCACGTTCCCCTGGCCGCTGTTCCCGATGGCCGGCTGGGGCATCGGCCTGGCGTTCCACGCCTGGTCGGCGTTCGGCCCGCCGAGCCGGCCGATCGACGAGACCGCGGTCGCCCGCGAGATGGACCGCCTGGCGCAGCGGCGGTGACCGCGACCACCGCCACCGCCGGCGGCCTGTCCGGCAGCGAGGCCGCCCGGCGCCGACCCCCCGGCGGCAACCGGCTGCCGGTCGAACGGCCCCCCTCGCCGGTGCGGCTGCTCGTCGGCCAGCTGGTCCACTTCTTCGCCCTGCTGCTGTGGGGGGCGGCGGTCCTCGCGCTGGTCGGCGGCATGCCGACGCTGGCGGTCGCCATCGTGGTGGTGGTCGTCCTCAACGGCGTGTTCGCGTTCGTGCAGGAGTACCGGGCCGACAAGGCGGCCGAGGCGCTGCGTGACCTGGTGCCGCACCGCGCCACCGTCGTCCGCGACGGCCGCCGACAGGAGGTCGACGCCGTCGACCTGGTGGTCGGCGACCTGGTCCTGCCGGAGGCCGGGGACCGGATCGCCGCGGACCTGCGGCTGCTCGACGTGCACGGGCTGCGGGTGGACGAGGCCACGCTGACCGGGGAGAGCGTGCCGGTCGACAAGGAGGCCGGGGACCCGGCGTACGCCGGCTGCTTCGTCGTCGAGGGCGAGGCGTCGGCCGAGGTCGTCGCGATCGCCGGGGCCACCCGCCTGGCCTCCATCGCCACCATGACGCGGACCGTCGAGCGGGCCAAGACGCCGCTCACCAAGGAACTCGACCGGGTCGTCCGGTTCGTCAGCGTGGCCGCGCTGGGCCTGGGCGTCCTCTGCTTCGGCGCCGGGTTCTTCATCGGGCTGCCGCTCGGCGAGGGTTTCCTGTTCGCCGTCGGCGTCACCGTGGCGCTGGTCCCCGAGGGGCTGCTGCCCACCGTGACCCTGTCGCTGGCCCGCAGCGCGCAGCTGCTCGCCCGGCAGAAGGCGCTGGTGCGGCGGCTGGAGTCGGTGGAGACGCTGGGCTCCACCACGTTCATCTGCACCGACAAGACCGGCACGCTCACCCAGAACCGGATGGCCGTCGTCGAGGTCTGGACCCCGAAGGGGACGGTCATCGTCCACGGGATCGGCTACGAGCCGACGGCCGAGATCGTCGGCGCACCAGCAGCGGTGGACACCGCCCGCGCCCTGGCCGGGACGGCGGTGCGCTGCTCCACCGGGCACGTGCGCGAGGACGGCGGGAGCTGGACGGCGGTCGGCGACCCGATGGAGGCGGCGTTGGATGCCCTGGCCCGGCGGCTCGGGCGGCCCGGCGCGGCGGCCGGTGTACCCGAGGGCGCCCGCCGGTTCCCCTTCGATCCCCGCCGCCGCCGGATGTCGGTCTGGACCGGCGGTGAGCTGTCGGTCAAGGGCGCCCCCGAGAGCGTGCTGCCCCGCTGTCTCGCCGGCGGCCACGCCCAGGCCGCCGCGGATGCCCTGGCCACCCGTGGGCTGCGGGTACTCGCCGTCGCCCGCCGCACCGTCGACCTGCCGGCCGCCGCCGTCGCCGACGCCGACGCCGCCGAGCGCGACCTCGAGCTGCTCGGCCTGGTCGGCATCGAGGACCCACCCCGCCCCGACGTGGCCGAGGCGCTGGGCGAGTGCCGCCGGGCCGGGATCGCGGTCGCGATGATCACCGGCGACTCGGGCGCCACCGCCGCGGCGATCGCCGCCGAGATCGGCCTGTCGCGGCCGGGCAGTGTCGTCGTCGAGGGCAATGACCTGCCGGCCGACCCCGCGGCCCTCGGGGAGCTGCTCGACCGTGACGGCACGGTCGTCTGCCGAGTGGCGCCGGAGGACAAGCTGCGCATCGCGCAGGCGCTGCAGGCCCGCGGCCACGTGGTCGCCATGACCGGCGACGGCGTGAACGACGGGCCGGCGCTGCGCGCGGCCGACATCGGCGTGGCCATGGGCGCCAGCGGCACCGACGTCGCCCGGCAGGCCGCCGACCTCGTCCTGCTCGACGACCACTTCGCCACCATCGTGGCCGCGGTGCGGCAGGGCCGGGCCACCTTCGCCAACATCCGGCGGTTCCTCACCTACCACCTGACCGACAACGTCGCGGAGCTGACGCCGTTCGTCGTCTTCACCGTCACCGCCGGGGCGATCCCGCTCGCCCTCGGCGTGCTGCAGATCCTCTGCCTCGACATCGTCACCGACCAGGGGCCGGCCCTCGCGCTGGGCGCCGAGCCCGCCTCCGCCCGGGTCCTCGACGGCCCGCCACCGCGGCGCCGGCTGGTCGACGCAGCGGTCCTGCGGCGCGCCTTCGGCGTCCTCGGGCCCGTGGAGGCCGCGGCGTCGATGCTCGCCTTCCTCGTGGTCCTGACCGGTGCCGGCTGGTCCTTCGGTGGGGACGTCCCGGGCGGCGTGCTGGCCTCGGCCAGCGGTGCGGCCTTCGCCGCCGTCGTCCTGGGCCAGGCGGCCAACGCCTGGGCCTGCCGCAGCGCCACCCGGCCGTTCTGGCGGCTGGACCCGCGGAGCAACCCGCTGCTGGTGTGGGCCATCGGTGTCGAGCTGCTGCTGCTCGCGGCGGTGCTCGCCGTCCCGCCGGTCGCCGACCTGCTGGGGCAGGCCCTGCCGACGCTCCTCGGTCTGGGTGTCGCCCTGCTCGCCGTGCCCGCCGTGCTGCTGGCGGACACGGCGTACAAGGGCCTGGCGCCCGCCACGCACCGGCGGCGCAGTCGCCCGTGAGCTCCCGGCGCCACGCCGCCGGCCCGCAGGACCCCGGGCTCAGAGGTCGCGGCGTCCGATCGCCCGGGCCGCGGCTGCCAGGAGGACGGCGGTGTAGGCGGCCAGCACCAGGACCCCCGCTACCGGCGGCAGGTAGCCGGGCGGTCGGTCGAGCTGGATGACCGCCTGACCCGCCTGGCTGGGCAGCCACGGCCCGACCGTCCCGGCGACGTCCGCCGGCAGCAGCCCGACCAGGACGGGCAGGAGGAACAGTGCGCCGGTGAGGAGGACGACGGTCGCCGCGGTCGAGCGCAGCAGCGTCCCCACGGCGAGACCGAGCAGCGCGACGAGGACCAGGTAGCCGGCCGCGCCGACGACCGCCCGGAGCACGCCGGGGTCGGTCAGGCCCACGGTCAGGCCCCGCCCGCGCAGGATGCCCAGCCCGACGGCGGCGCCGACGGTGGTGGCCACGAGGGTGGCGGGCACGGCGAGGCCCAGCAGGAGCAGCGCCTTGGCGGCCAGCAGGACCCGCCGCCGGGGCACCGCGAGGGCGGTGACGGTGATCGCGCGGGAGGAGAACTCGGCGGTGACCAGCAGGGCGCCGAGGAGCGAGAGTGCGACCTGGCCCATGAAGACGCCGCTGAGGGCCTCGGCCACCGGCTCGATCCGGGCCTGCTCGGCCGGCGGCAGCGACCCGGCGTCCCGGGTCAGCGGGATGGCCACCGCGAGGCTGACCATGATGCCGACGAACGTCCCCAGCGCCGTCCAGGTGGAGGGCAGCGACCGGGCCTTGACCCACTCGGCGGAGACGGCCCGGGTCAGCTGGCGGCGCCGCCCGAGCGCGGTGCGCGCCAGCCGGTCGGCGAGGAGGGCGGCCCCGGCGGACGGGCCGGCGTGGTGTGCGCTCACGCGGCGGCCCGCCGGCCGGTCGCGGCAGCCGGCGCGACGCCGGTGACGTCCGATGCCGCGGCTCGGCCGCGGTACTGCGCCGCGTCGGCGGTGAGCTGCAGGTAGGCGTCCTCGAGCGACCCCTGGCGGGCGCTGAGCTCGAGGAGGGTCACCGCGTGCTCGGCGGCGATCCGGCCGACCTCGTCGGTGCTGCCGGCCCGCACCCACAGGGCGTCCCCGCCGTCGTCGACGCGCGGTCCGTCGGCGGTGACCTCCAGGCCGCGGGCCTGCAGCAGGTCGGCGAGGGTCTGCGGATCGGGCGTGCGCACCCGCACCCCGGTGCCCTCCGCGCGGGCGGTGACCTCGGCGACCGTGGTCTGGGCCAGCAGCCGCCCGCGGCCGATGACGACCAGGTCGTGCGCCGTCATGGCCATCTCGCTCATCAGGTGCGAGGACAGCAGCACCGTCCGGCCCTCGGCGGCCAGGTCCTGGAGCAGTCCCCGGATCCAGATGATGCCCTCGGGGTCCAGGCCGTTGACAGGCTCGTCGAGGACCAGGACGGCCGGGTCGCCGAGCAGGGCGCCGGCCAGGCCCAGGCGCTGGCTCATGCCGAGGCTGAAGCCGCCGACCGGACGGCTAGCCACCTCCTCCAGGCCGCAGGTGGCCAGGACCTCGCCGACGCGGCCGGCGCGGATGCCGTTGCTGCGCCCGAGGGCCGACAGGTGGGCGCGGGCGCTCAGGCGGGGCGCGACCGCCTGGGCGTCGAGGAGGCTGCCCACCAGGTGCAGGGGCGCGCGCAGGTCCCCGTAGCGGACGCCGGCGACCGTCGCGGTTCCGGCGTCCGCCCGGTCCAGCGCGAGCAGGATCCGCAGCGCCGTGGACTTGCCCGCGCCGTTGGGGCCGAGGAAACCGGTCACGGTCCCGGGCCGGGCGGTGAAGGAGAGGCCGTCCAGCGCGCACGTCGGCCCGTAGTGCTTGACGAGCCCGTCGACCGTGATCACCGGGTGGGACCCGCCGGCGAGGGTATTTCCATGATGGAAGTAGTAGCATCCGGCGCGTGGATGCGCAACGTGCCGGCGAGCTCGTGGCGCTGCTGCGCGAGTTCGCCCTGGCCAGCGACCGTTTCGCCGACGTCGTCGCCCGGCGGCACGCGCTGCACCGCACCGACCTGGAGGCGCTGGGGCACCTGTGGGCCGGTCAGGTGCGCCAGGAGCCGCTGACCCCGACCCGCCTGGCGGCGGCCCTGTCGCTGAGTGCACCGGCGACCTCGGCGCTCATCGGCCGCCTCGAGCGCGCCGGCCACGTGGCACGCGTCCCGTCCGCGCAGGACCGGCGAAGCAGCGTCCTGGTGCTCCCCGAGCGGGCACGCGACCTGACCGCCGCCGCCTTCGGCCCCCTCGGCACCCGGCTCCGTGCGGTGGTCGGCGACCTGCGCCCCGACGAGGCGGCGGTCGTCGAGCAGTTCCTGCGCGCGTGCACCGACGCGGCCGAGGCGGCCACCGCCGACACCGCTGCCGCCGGCGTCCCGCCGCCGTCGGCCGACTCAGGCGGTGGGCCCCTACACGGCGGCGGCCACCCACGTCCGTGCGGAGCGCCGAAGGTCCCTGGTGCCGGGGTCGCTGGACCGGGGCCGAGCGGGCCTGCGTCTCCCTAGCGTCGTCGGCACCTGATCCCGAACCGTCGGAGGCCGTCGTGCCCTGGACCGTCGTCCTCCAGACGGTGGCGCTGCTGGGCGTCGCCGTCGCCCTCGTCGACGCGCTGCGCGGCGCCGACACCGACCTCGCGCTCCTCCTGGCTGCCGTGGTGCTCCTGCAGCTCACCGCGCTGGGAGCCCGGGCTCGCGGGCGCTCGACGGTCGCGCTGCGGCCGGACCTGGCGGGCTGGCTGCACCAGCAGTCGGCGTCCACCGGGGAGCCGGTGGAGCGGCTCGCCGACCGCTGTGTCGCCGCCTATCGGGCTGAGCTGACCGGGACGCCGGCCGGACGCCCGTGACCACCGCGACGGGCCGGGCACCGGCCGCGACCGCCGTCCCCCGGCTCACCGCCGGCACGCCCGCGCCGCCCGACCAGCTCGGCGGCAAGGGCGCGTCGCTGGACCGCCTCGTGCAGCGGGTGACCGCGAGCCGCGCGCACGCCGCGGTGATCTGGGTCGACCCCGACCCGTGGATCGCGCCCGACGAGCCCGGCCGCGACGACTGGGGCGGCTACGCCGACGAGCGCCGGCGGATCGCCGACACCCTCGCCGCCGCCGGCCTCGACGACCTGCTGATGGTCAGCGGCGACGCCCACATGGTCGCCGCCGACGACGGGGCCAACACCGACTACAGCGCCACCGGCGGCGCCGGCTTCCCGTTGCTGCACGCCGCCGCGCTCGACTCGCCGGCCACCCTGAAGGGCGGCCCCTACGGCGAGGGCGCCTTCCCTGGCGCCGGGCAGTTCGGCACCGTCACCGTCACTGACGACGGCGGGGACACCGTCGGCGTCGAGCTCACCGGCCGTGACTGCCGCGGGGACGTGCTGGTCTCGCTCAGGGTGACCCTGCCGGCGCAGGACTGACCGGCGTCGTCGCCGGATGCCACACCGGCAACCCGGCTCGCCACCACCGGAGCCCAGCCCGCGGGCCACGGCTCAGCGCACGCCGGCCCAGAGGGCGCGCTCGGCGGCATAGGGGTCCTCGACAACCGCCGGCGCGACGTCCAGGCGCATCACGGCCCGCCGGTCGAGGTCGTAGCGCGGCCAGCCCGGGTCGCCGTCGGAGGCGAACCGGACCCACGCGCGGTGCGTGGTGTCCGCGAGCTCCTGGGGCGGGTCGTCGCCGAGCGCGCCGCCCATCATCTGCCGGGTCCGCAGGTCCAGCGTGTCGAAGACGAACGGGATCTCCAGGGCGTGGCAGGCACCCAGCCGCCCGCCGAGGATCGGTGAGGGCCAGGCGAACTCGTACGCGTAGGTGGCCCCGGGCTGCGGGGCGTGCGCGTCGGCCAGCCGGATCGCCGGGACGCGGACCCACCAGTCGGTCATGACCGCCGCCAGCACGTCGCCGGGGGTGCGGCCGGGGTCGGCGGCGCGGTAGTGCCGCAGCGCCGTCTCCGTGTCCAACCCGAACGCGGCGGTGCTCCAGGAGCCCCAGCGCTCCACCGGCCCACCCAGGGCCTCGTCGGTCACCTGGTCGATGAAGCCGCCCAGGACCGGGCCGAACCGCCAGTCGTCGGCGTTGGTGCCGACCAGCACGTCGACGTCGCCACCGGCCCCGGCGGCGATGCGCTCGATCGGCGGCGCCGGGAGGACGTCGCCGTCGACGACCGGGTGGAACGGCATCGTGCTGGCCACGACCTCGGTACCCCAGCGCGCCGGGGCGGGGCAGGTCATGACCTCGGTGTCGATCTGCGCCTGTGCCTCGAGCAGCCGCTCGACCGGCACCCGCGCCACCGCCTCGCGGGTGGCCGGGACGCCGAGCACCTCGGCGAGCCGGGCGCCGATGCGGGCCGCCTCCACGGCCGGGACGACCTGGTGCGCCGCGCCGCTCTGCAGGACCGCACGGCGGAACAACCCCTCCGCCGCCGGCATCGAGAGCAGGTCGCCGATGCACATGGCCCCGGCGGACTCGCCGAAGACGGTGACGCGGCCCGGGTCGCCGCCGAAGGCGGCGATCTCCTCCTGCACCCACCGCAGCGCCGCCACGTGGTCGAGCAGGCCCAGGTCGGCGCCGTCGTCGTCCTCACCGAGGTACAGGAAGCCGTCGGCGCCGGTGCGCCAGTTGACGGTCACGCAGACGACGCCGTCGCGGGCGAACCGGCTGCCGTCGTAGCTCCCGCCGGAGCTGTAGCGGAAGGCGCCGCCCGGGCTCCACACCATGACCGGCAGCCCGGCCGCGCCCGGGTCGGGCGTCCAGACGTTGAGGTTCAGGCAGTCGTCACCCATCTCAGCGGGGTCGTACAGCAGTCCGGTCGGGTCGTCCCGGGGAAAGCGCGGTTGGGGCGGCTCGGGGCCCAGGACGGTCGCGTCGCGGACCCCGGCCCACCGCTGCACCGGCTGCGGTGGGCGCATCCGCAGCGCCCCGACGGGCGGCGCCGCGTAGGGGACGCCGAGGAAGGAGCACACCCCGCCGGCCGCGGTGCCGCGCACCCGCCCGTACCGGGTCTCGACGACGGGGTCCATGACGGCCTCCTGCGTTCGAGTGGGTCGTCCGGGATCCTGCGCCGGCCGCCCGCCGCGCCCCAGGGGCCGCGGGCCCGGATGCGCCGGGCCGTGCGACCCCGGGCCGGAGGTCCCGCGCGGTACGGCCTTCCGGCCGCGTCGCCCGGCGCGCCGCGGCCGCACCGTCGGTGGCGACCCCATCGCCTACGACCAGGAGGCCGACGTGGACGCGGTGAAGACCTGGACGGTGCGGATCGACATCGGCGAGCACGACGGCCGGACGCGAGCCGTGGCCCACCTGCAGACCCGCGACAGCGAACAGGTGGCCGGGGTCGGCTTCGCGCGGTTGGCCCCCGACGACCGGGACGTCCCCGAGATCGGTGACGAGATCGCCGCCGTCCGCGAGCTGTCCGATCTGGCCCACCGGCTGCTGCAGACCGCCACCGAGGACGTCGAGCAGGTCACCGGCGAGCACGCACAGCTGGCGTTGTGACGCGCCGACGGGAGCGGACGGGCTGATGGAGCGCATGAGCCCGCTCGACGCGGCCTTCCTGCAGGGCGAGGACGAGGAGCCGGGCGTCTCGCTGGCGATCGCGTCGATCGCCGTCTTCGAGGGACCGGTGCCGGGACCGGGCGAGTTCGAGTCCGCGTTGGCCGGTCGGCTCCCGCTCATCCCGCGCTACCGACAGAAGGCCCGCCAGGTCCCCCTCGACCTCGGACCCCCGGTGTGGGTGGACGACCCGGACTTCGACCTCTCCTACCACGTGCGGCGCACCGCGCTCCCCGCTCCCGGCGGGGACGCCGAACTGGCCGAGCTCATGGGCCGGGTCGTGTCCAGCCGACTCGACCGTGCCCACCCGCTGTGGGAGTGCTGGCTGGTCGAGGGGTTGTCCGGGGACCGGTGGGCACTCGTCTCCAAGGTCCACCACTGCATGGTGGACGGGATCTCGGGCACCGACCTCTACCGCGTCGTCCTGGACGCCACGCCGGAGCCCGGGCCCCCGGTGCCCGACGACTGGCGCCCGCGGCCGGAGCCGCCGGCAGCGGTCCTGGCCGCGGAGGCCGTGACGCGGCTGGCCCGGCTGCCGTTCGACCAGGCCCGGGCCCTGGCCTCGGCGGTCCGCCGTCCGGTGGAACTGGCCCGGCAGGTGGGCACCACGGTCCGCGGGGCCCGGGCGTTGGCCGGCGCGCTCCTGCCGACGCCCCGCTCGTCGCTCTCCGGTCCTGTCTCGGCGCACCGTCGGTTCGCCTTCGCCCGTGGCTCGGTGGCGGACGTCTCTGCGGTCCGGCACGCGCTCGGCGGGACGTTCAACGACGTGGTCCTGGCGGCGGTCAGCAAGGGCTTCCGGACGTTGCTGCTCTGCCGCGGCGAGCGGCCGGTGCCGCACCTGGTGCGGACCCTGGTGCCGGTGAACGCGCGCGCCCCGGGCGAGGAGGGCATCCGCGACAACCGCATCTCGCTGATGCTCGCCGAGCTGCCCGTCGACCTCGCCGACCCGGTCGAGCGCCTCCTCGCCGTCCGCGGGGAGATGACCCGGCTCAAGGCCGAGCACGAGGCGGAGGCCGGGGCCGCGCTGCTCCGGGTCGCGGGACTCGAGGCCTTCCCCGCAGTCGCCTCGCCGGTGCGGCTCGCCGCACACCTGCCGCAGCGCTCGGTCGTGACCGTGACGACCGACGTGCCGGGCCCGCGGCAGCCGCTCTACGCGCTCGGTCGCGAGCTGCTCGAGATCATCCCGTACGTGCCCATCGCCTCGCGGCTGCGCACCGGGGTCGCGATCTTCAGCTACCGGGACCGGCTCACCTTCGGCGTCACCGGCGACCGGGAGTCCGCGGCCGACATCTGGACTCTCGCACGCGGCATCGAGACCGGCCTCGCCGAGCTGGTCGCCTCGGCCGGCGCCGCCGCGAGCGGCGCTCTCGTGACCGGGTCCGGGCGGTGAGCCCCACCGGGGTCGGAAGTCCTCCTGGTGGCCGGTCCTCCGGCCGCGGCGGAGGACGCGCGGTCGGCCGACGATGAGGGCTCGACGCAGACCACCGGTCCGGAAGGCAGTGGGAGGTCGCCATGGACGTCCTGCACACCGACGTGGACGAGGACCTGCTGGTGCAGCTCGACCTGGCCCGTGTCGAGCTCGGGGAGGCTCGGCGGGCGCGGCAGGCCGAGGACACTCCCGTGGCCCGGCAACGGGTGGTCGAGGCGATGCGCCTGATCGACCGGCTGCTCGACCGGTGGAACGACCTGGTCCGGACCCGGGTCTGACCGGCGGCCGGCCGAGTGGGATCGGTGCCGTGACACCGGAGGAGTTCTTCGCGGGGTCTCCCCTCGGCGCGGCGGTGTACGACCGGGTACGCGCGCTGCTCCCCGCCTGCGAGGTGCGGGTGTCGCGAAGCCAGGTGGCGCTGCGGGAACGGCGCGGCTTCGCCTGGCTCTGGCGGCCTGGCCGGTACCTGCGGGGACCCACGGCCCAGGTCGTGCTGTCGGTCGCCCTGGGCCGGCCGGACCCCTCACCACGGTGGAAGCAGGTCGTGCACCCCTCACCACGCCACTGGGTGCACCACATGGAGGTCCACGACCCGGCGGAGGTCGACGACGAGGTCGCCTCCTGGCTGCGCGAGGCGGCGGCGCGGGCCTGCGCCCCAGGAGTCCCCCGGTGACCGGCTGGCTGCTGCGCTACGAGGGCCTGGACCCGGCACGGGAACCGCTGCGCGAGGCGCTGTGCACCCTCGGCAACGGCCGCTTCGCCACCCGGGGCGCCGCCCCGGAGGCGCGCGCCGGCGGCTGCCACTACCCCGGGACGTACGCGGCGGGGGTGTTCAACCGGCTGACCGACGAGCTCGACGGGCAGCGCGTGGAGAACGAGAGCATCGTCAACCTGCCCGACTGGCAGTCACTGACCCTGCGGGTCGCGGAGGGTCCCGACCTCGGACCCGAGGCCGGGACCGTCACCGCGTACGTGCAGGAGCTGGACCTGCGGCGCGGTGTGCTCACCCGCCGGTACCGGGTCACCGACGGGCAGGGCCGGACGACGCGGGTGGCCCAGCGCCGGCTGGTGTCGATGGCCGACCCTCTCCTGGCCGCGCTGGACACCACGGTCGTGGCGGAGAACTGGGAGGGACGGGTCGTCGTCCGGTCCGGTCTCGACGGCCGGGTGGAGAACGCCGGGGTGGCGCGCTACCGACACCTGAGCGGGCGGCACCTCGTGCCCCGGGAGGCCGCCGTGGACGACGACTGCGTGCTGCGGCTGATCACCGAGACGAGCGCGTCGCACGTCCGGGTCGGGCTGGCCGCCCGGCACCGGGTGCTGGTGGACGGCGAGCCGTGCGACGTCCCGGCCGTCCCCGTCGTGGACGGCGACGCCTACGCAGGCGCGGAGCTCGTCCTCGACGTCGTCCCCGACCGGGTGGTGACCGTCGAGAAGGTCGCCGCGCTGTGCACCTCCCGGGACCGCGCGATCGACGAACCGGGCGCCGCGGCCCTGGACGAGGTCACCCGCGCCCCGTGGTTCGACGGCGTCCTGGCCCGTCACGAGCAGGCCTGGCGGCGGTTGTGGGACCGGTGCGACGTCGTCATCGACGGCCCGCCGCGCGCGTCGCTGGTGCTGCGGCTGCACGTGTTCCACCTCCTGCAGACCGTCTCTGCCCACAGCGTCGACCTCGACGTGGGCATCCCCGCGCGGGGACTGCACGGCGAGGCCTACCGCGGGCACGTCTTCTGGGACGAGCTGTTCGTGCTCCCCTTCCTCACGCTGCGGTTGCCCGAGGTGGCCCGCGCGATGCTGCTGTACCGCTGGCGCCGGCTGCCGCAGGCCCGCGCCGCCGCCCGGGCGGCCGGCCGGCGCGGGGCGATGTTCCCCTGGCAGAGCGGCTCGACAGGTCGCGAGGAGTCGCAGACGCTGCACCTCAACCCGCGGTCAGGGCACTGGCTGCCCGACAACTCGGCGCTGCAGCGGCACATCGGTCTGGCCGTCGCGTACAACACCTGGCGCTACTACGAGGCCACCGGCGACACCGGTCTCCTCGACGCCCACGGCGCGGAGATGCTGCTGGAGGTCGCGGCGTTCTTCGCCGACCTCGCCACCTACGACCGCAGCGACGACCGCTACGACGTCTGCGGCGTCATGGGGCCCGACGAGTACCACGACGCACTGCCGTGGCGGGACCGGCCCGGGCTCGACGACAACGCCTACACCAACGTCATGACCGCCTGGACCCTGGCGCGGGCCCAGGACTGCCTCGCCCTGCTCGGCCCGCGGCGGCAGGCGGAACTGCTCGACCAGCTGGGCCTGGGCCGTGCCGACCTCGAGCGGTGGGAGCACGTCTCCCGCAAGCTGCGGCTGTGCTGGCACGACGACGGGGTGCTCAGCCAGTTCCGCGACTACGACCGGCTCGAGGAGTTCGACTGGGCGGGCTACCGCCGCCGCTACGGCGACATCAGCCGGCTCGACCGGATCCTCGAGGCCGAGGGCGACTCGACCAACCGCTACAGGCTCTCCAAGCAGGCCGACGTCCTGATGCTGTTCCAGCTGCTGACGGCCGACGAGTTCTACGCCGTCCTGGACCGGCTCGGCTACCCCCACGACCGGCAGACGATCCCGCGCACCGTCCGCTACTACCTCGACCGCACCTGCCACGGCTCGACCCTGTCGAAGGTGGTGCACGCCTGGGTGCTGGCGCGGGGGGACCGGCGCCGTGCCTGGGTCCACTGGCTGGAGGCGCTGGAGAGCGACATCGCCGACGTGCAGGGCGGCACGACCGGCGAGGGCGTCCACCTCGGCGCCATGGCCGGCACCGTGGACCTGCTGCAGCGGGCGTTCACCGGCCTGGAGACGCGGGGGGACGTGCTGGGACTGGACCCGTACCTGCCGGACGCGCTCACGGGCATGCGCTTCCGGCTGCGGTACCGGGACCATCCCGAGGTCGAGGTGGACATCACGCACGACGAAGTCGTCGTCGGCGGTGACCCCCGCCGGGCGGCCGTGCTGCCGCTGCGGGTCCGCGACCAGGACCACCGGCTGGACCCGCGCGGCAGCCTGCGCGTGCCGCTGTCCCGACGACGCAACGGCCGCAGCACCTGACTGGTCACCTGCGGGCCGTCCCCAGCGCGGCGGCGGGCTTCGGCACGCCCGGAGCGCCCTCCGCTCTGCCGGACGGGCCGGCCCGCGGCACCGCGGCGGTGCCCCCGGAGGACGTCCGGTCCGGCAGCGCTCGATGACACCGTTCCCGGGTCCTCGAACGGGTCGTAGGCCGCAGGCACCTCGGAGAAACCCGACCGGTGGGTGACGATCCGGCCAGCATCGAGCGTCACGCTGGTCACGCGCTGGCCGCAGGAGCAGGGGGGCGACAGGTCCCGGCGTCGGGACCTACGGCCCGTCACGTCCCCCGGTGTTGGCACCCGCCGCGGCCACGCGCGGGGGCAGCGTCGCCGTCAGCGCGCGCAGTTCCGCTCGCGCGCCGTCGACGAGCACGTCGAGGTCCGGGACGGCCTCCCGGTCGGCGATCGCCAGGACGCCGAGCCGCCCCGCGTAGGACAGCGTCCCGATCCCGAGCGGCACGTTGCCGATCAGGTTGAGCACCGGGAAGACCTCGACGACGCGGGCGCCGGCGAGGTACACCGGCTGCTCCGGGCCCGGGACGTCGGCGGTCTCCACGTTCACCGGGTTGCGTCGCAGCAGCGCCAGCACGACCGGGCCGACGAACCGGTTGGCGAACAGCGCGCCCAGCGACGGGCGGGGCCGGGCCTTGCGCCGGGCGGTCTCCGCGACGATCCGCTCCAGCCGGGCCTCCGGTGAGGGGATCCCCAGCGGCAGCGGCACCACCATCTGCGAGATCAGGTTGCCGCGTGCGGTCGCGCGCTGGTCGGCCGCGCGCAGCGACACCGGCACGTACACCCGGACGACCACGTCGTCGGGCTCCCCCCGGCCGCGCAGCAGCGCGCGCAGCCCACCGGCGACGAGGCACAGGAGGACGTCGTTCACCGTCGCGCCGTGCGCGTGGGCGACGGCGCGGACCTCGTCCAGCCCGCACCGCAGCAGGCCCAGACGCCGCTCGGCACCGACGAGCCGGTCCAGGCTGGTCGGCTGCACGCGGTCGTCGACCACCAGCTCCCGCACCGCCGGCCACGCGCTCCGGACCCGCCGCACCGCGTCCCCCGGGGATCGCAGCACGGCGCCGGCGCGGCGGACGCGGGCGGCGGAGTAGCGCAGGCGGTCCAACAGGAGGTCCCGCGAGGTGGGGGCTGCGGCCGGCGTCCACAGCGGCGCCGGCGTCGCGGCCGCGCCGGGGACGGCGTCGAGGAATGCGGCCATCGTGGCGACACCGGCGATCCCGTCGGCGAGGACGTGGTGGAACCGCACGAACACCCCGACGCGCCGCTCCGCCAGGCCGGGCAGGAACCACATCTTCCACAGCGGCCGGGACCGGTCCAGCCGCCGCCGGCGCAGCCGTTCCACCTCACGCAGCAGCGCCGCGTCGTCACCCGGTGCCGGCACCTCGCTCTCCTGCACGTGCGCGGCTAGATCGAAGGCGGGGTCGTCGACCCACACCGGCCGTCCCAGCCCGCGGCGCGGCGTGTGGAGCAGCTGCCGGAACCGCGGGACGAGGTGCAGGCGGCCGGCCACGGCGGCGCGCACGGCCTCGATCCGGAAGCGCCCGGCCTCCTCGAGCATGCCCGCACCGTCGAGCAGCACGACGGCGCCCACGTCCTGGGGCCAGCGCTGGTCCGGCCACAACACCAGCTGGTCCTCGACGGTCACCCGGTCCACGACGCCTCCTCCCCAGGGCAGCGGCGCCAGGGTCGACCCGGCAGCCGCCGCCGGACAGGGACGTGGGACCCGCCCGGACGGGGCCGGTCGCCTCGTGTTCTCCGCGGCCCTCCCGCGCACGCTGGAACCGTCCCGCTCTCCCCGGGAGGTGCAGCCATGACCGTGCAGACGATGGACGAGGTGGACCTGGACCGCTGGACCGGTCAGCTCCTCAACCGGCGCCCGGCGGTGGGGCTGGCCGTCGGGACCGTCCGGGACGGCGCGCCGGCGGAGTTCCGCGTGCACGGGCTCGCCGACCTCGCGACCGGCCGGCCGGTCACCGAGGACACCGTCTTCCGCGTCGCCTCGATCAGCAAGACGTTCACCGCGGTCGCGGTGATGCAGCTGGTGGAGCGGGGCCTGGTCGACCTGGACGCGCCCGCCGACCACTACCTGCGCGCCTACCGGCTGGTGCTCCGCCGGCCGGACTGGCGGCCGGCCACCGTGCGCCACCTGCTCACCCACACCGCCGGTCTCGGCGAGGAGACCTCCTGGCGCGACCTCGGCCGGCGGGACTTCGGCGAGAGCTTCCCGCCGGGCCGCGTGCCGACCCCGGCCCGGTACTACCGCGGCGGCCTGCCGGTGATCGCCGAGCCGGGCACCCGGTTCCGGTACACCGACCACGGCCCGACGACCGTCGGGCAGATCGTCGAGGACGTCAGCGGGCAGCCGTTCGACGCCTACCTGCGCGCGCGGGTGTTCGAGCCGCTCGGCATGACGAGCACGGACCTGGTGCGCTCCGACCGGATCCGGGCGGCGCTGGCCACCGGGTACGTCCTCGGCAGGAGCGGCCCGGAGCCGGTGCCCGACCGGGAGGTGGTGACCGCGGGCGGCGGGGGCGTGTGCTCCTCGCCGCGGGACATGGCGCGCTACCTCGCCGCCCTGCTGGGCGGGGGCGCCAACGAGCACGGCCGGGTGCTCGCGCCGGACACGCTCGCCACGATGTTCCGGCCGCAGTTCCAGCCCGACCCGCGGATCCCGGGGCTGGGCCTGGCGTTCTTCCGGGTCGACGCCGGCGGGCACCCGGTGGTGGAGCACCAGGGGATCCTGCCGGGCTTCGACTCGCAGGTCTTCGTCGCGCCCGACGACGGCGTCGCCGTCATGGCCTTCACCAACGGCGCCCGCCGCGGGTCCTTCTGGCTGCCGACCGAGCTCGGCGCGCTGCTCGACGACCTGATCGGCGTGCCGCACCCGGCGATCCGCACCGACGTCCCGCAGCGACCCGACACCTGGGGGGACCTGTGCGGCCGGTACCGGCTACCGGGGCCGCTGACCGACGTACGGATGCGGGGCTTCGTCGGCGCCGGCGCCGAGGTGCACGTGCGCGCCGGTGAACTGCGGCTGCGGTTCCTGACGCCGGTGGCCCCGCTCCTCCGGGGCTTCGCGCTGCACCCGGACGACCCCGCCGACCCCTACGCCTTCCGGGTGGACTTCTCGTCGTTCGGGACCGGGAGCGTGCCGATCGTGTTCAGCCGGGACGGCGGGACGACCGCCCTGCACCTGGGTCTCATGCCGGTGTCGCTCTTCAGGCAGCCCCGGCCACCGCGCGTGCCCGGCGCGCGGGCACGCGTCTGACGTCGTCCGGACGCCGGGTGCGAGATCACCTCCGGTGAGCGGGGCTCCTCCCCCACCCGGCCCGTCGCTCGAGCTGGGCTCACACCGGTGACGCCCGGCGCCGCTCGTCCCGGCACCTGCTCGTGGGCCCGACGACGGGCGCACCAGCGCCGGGCGGCTGCGCCCCGCACCGGCCCGGGCGGACCCGGGGCGAGGGGCCCGGGATCCCGTGACCTCCGTCCCTGTCCCCAGCGGCGCCCGACCCTGGGGACGCGTTCGCTGATCTGCCTAGCGTCCAGGCATCGACCGGAGGAGGAGCCGTGCAGACCAGAGACGTCATGACGCGCGCCGTGGTGGTCGTGGGGGCGCACACCACCCTGCGCCACGCCGCGGAGGTGATGGCCGATCGTGGTTTCGCCGCCCTCCCGGTCGTCGACGAGGACCTGCGGCTGGTGGGGATCGTCGCGGAGGCCGACCTCCTCCGCTCCCGCATCCACGAGGACCCGCGGCTGCACGCGCTCCGCGACGACCCCGGCACCCCGCCCACACCGTCCCGGGTGGACGAGGTGATGACCCGGGACGTGCGCGCCGTCGACGTCACCGCGGACGTCGGGGACGTCGCCCGCCTGTTCGTCGACGCCGGCCTGCGCAGCGTGCCGGTGACCGACGGCGGCCGGCTGGTCGGCATCGTCAGCCGCCGCGACCTGCTGCGTCTGCTGATCCGCTCCGACGACCACGCCCGAGAGGAGCTGCTGCGGCTGGTCGAGGGCTACACCGGTGACGTCGACGCCTGGGACGTCGCCGTGCGCGACGGCGCGGCGACCATCCGGCGCCTCCGCGGCGAGCCGCAGGGCTCCGAGGAGGTCGAGTGGCGAACGCTGACCGCCCTGGCCCGGACCGTCGGTGGCATCACTGCCGTCCGGGTGCTGGCCGCCCCCAGGGCGACGGCGGGCACCGGGCCGGACCGGCCGCTGTCGGCCCCGGTGCCACGGAGCGGGCCGTGAGCGATGCGCCAGGGGGACGGGTCGTCGTCGCGGGCGTCGACAGGTTCGAGGCGACACAGCAGGTCACCGCGGCCGCCGTCGAGGAGGCCGTCGGAGCGGCTGCGTCCTACACCTGGCGCACGCGCTGTCCTGGCCCTCCGTCGCGGCGCCCGTGCGTGGAACCCGCCCGGCCGACGTGCCGGAGCTCGGCAGTCTGCTGCACGCCGCCGCCGAGACCGCCCTGCGTACGGCCGCCGGGGACGCGGCCGACGTGCTCGGGACCGACCGGGTCCGCTGGTCGATCGAGCCCGGCGACGCGGCGTCCGCGCTGATCGACGCCGCTCGGATCGCCGAACTGCTGGACATCGGCAGCCGGGGCGTCGGCGGTGTCGCCGGCCTGCTGCTCGGCTCCACCGCGGCCGCAGTCCTCCTCTTCCCGCCGTGCCCGGTGCTCCTCCTCCCCGACCCGACGGGCGCGGTCGTCCGCCCCCGGACCGGCGTCGTCGCGGGGCTCGAGGACCAACCCGGTGACGAGGCCGTCCTGACGTTCGCCCTCGCCGAGGCCGCGATGCCTGGAACCGAGCTGCTGGCCGTGCACGCCTGGCGGGACGTGACCCTCGAGACCGCCGTGCTCTCGACCGGCCCCCTCGTGGACTGGGCCGGCGTCCTCGCCGATGAGCAGCGGGTGCTGGCCGAGGCGCTGGCCGGCTGGCACGACAAGGAACCGGACGTGCCGATCCGCGAGGCCCTCGTCCGCGAGCGACCGGCCCGCGCACTGTTGGCGGCCGGGCTGACCGCCCAGCCGCTCGTCGTGGGCAGGCGCCGGCACCGCGGGCTGGCCCGGTTGGGCTCCACGGCCCACGCGGTCGTCCACCGCGCGACCGGGCCGGTGGCGGTGGTCCCGGTCGAGGACGAGCGCCGTGGCGCTGCCCGGTGAGTGGAGGGTCCGTTCCACGCGGTTGAACACCGCGCCCCCGCTGAACCGGTCGAGCCGCCATCGGCCCCCCGGGCCCTGCCACCTCGCCGTGTCCGGTCCCCGATCCGCCCGAGACGGAGGTCCAGTGAGCTCCTAGCTGGGTACGCCTCAGCATGAGCGGCCGACCGAGCGTTCGAGGCGCCATTCCTGAAGGTGCCGAAGGAGCGCTCGCACGGGACCGTCCCCCTCGACGTCAGCGACGGTCTGGTGCTCGAGGTGGTCGACGACGGCCGCGGCATCGGCGGCGACGTCCGCCGCCGGCAGCGTCCACAGGACCCCTGACCGAGCCGACTCCTGGTGCGACGACCACGGGCGCGATGGCGCCCGGCGAGGTCGACCACCGGCCCAGCGAGCCGATCAGGTGTCGACGCGGTGCGTCTCGTAGGCCCACATGACGACCTCGACGCGGTTGCGGGCGTTCAGCTTGCGCATCAGGGCGGCGACGTGGGTCTTGACGGTGCTGAGGCTGATCGACAGCTCGTTGCCGATCTCGCTGTTGGTCTTCCCTCGAGCGGCGGCGAGCAGGACCTGTTCCTCGCGAGCGGTCAGCGGCTCAACAGGCTCGGGTGGCATGGGGCGCGAGCGGCTGTCGGCGAAGGAGGACAGGAGCCTGGCGGTGATGGTGGGTGCGATCAGGGCGTCGCCACGGGCGGCGGCGTGCACGGCCTGGGTGAGCAGTTCGACGCCGGCGTCCTTGAGCAGGAAACCCCGGGCGCCTGCCTTGAGCGCGCCGTAGACGTACTCGTCGAGGTCGAAGGTGGTGATGACGACGACGGCCAGGGGCTCGACGACATCGGGCCCGGCGAGCTGCCGGGTGGCCTCGATCCCGTCGACGTCGGGCATGCGGATGTCCAGCAGGCACACGTCGGGGCGCAGCGAACGGGCCATGGCGATCGCCTGTCGGCCGTCGGCGGCTTCGCCCACGACGGTGATGCCTGGCTGGGCGTCGAGGATCATGCACAGCCCCGCCCGGACGATGTCCTGATCGTCAGCGACGAGCACCCGGATGGTCATGACGCACCCACCGTGTGAGGCAGCGAGGCGTCGACGCTCCAGCCGCCGCCCGGGTCGGGTCCGGCCCGCAGGGTGCCTCCGAGGAGGCTCGCCCGTTCCGCCATGCCGCGGAGCCCGAAGCCGGCCGGAGCAGATCCGGCCGTACTTGCCGCGCCGTCGTCGTGCACCCGCAGGCGCACGTGGCCGCGGGATGCGGCGACGTCGATGGTGACCTGGGTGGCCCCGGATGCGTGCCGGGTCGCGTTGGTGACCGCTTCGGCGGCGATCAGGTAGAGGGCGGTGCTGACCGCCGGGTCGATGGCCCCGACGTCACCGACGACCTGCACGCGGACGCCGGGCACCTCGCCGCCGGGGCGGGCGAGTCGTTCGACGTCCACCACCCCTCGCCGGGGGGCGAGGTCGGCGTCCGTCCCGTCACGCAGCACGCCCACGAGGGCTCGCATCTCCGTGAGCGTCCGGGACGCCTCCTCCTCGATGGTGATCAGGGTGGCCAGCGCGCGCTCCGGATCTGCCGCCGACAGCGCGCGACCTGCCTGCGCCTGGATGGCGATGGCCGAGACGCGGTGGCCGACCGTGTCGTGCAGCTCGCGGGCGAGCTCGTTGCGCTGCCGCAGCCGCACCTGCTCGATCTCGCGGTCGTGGCTCCTGGTGCGGTAGCGCACCGCCGCGCCGAGTGCGGCCGAGAACAGGAAGAAGCCGTAGCCTGCCACCATCTCCGCGGGTGTGGCCGGGTTCGCGACCAGGGTGACGGGGAGCCAGACGAGGACGATGCCGAGCCCGAGGACGGCCTCGCGACCTGACCCCCAGCGCAGCAGGGCGTAGGGCAGCACGAGCAGCCCGGCGATGCTCTGCAGGCCGGTGGCATCGAGGGCCACGATCCTGGCGATGTCGAAGGCGAGGACGGTGCCGAAGGCGACGGCGACCGCGGCCAGCGGATGCGTGCGCCGCCACAGGGTGCACGCCGCGACGACGACGCTGACCCCGACCACCACCGGCGCCCAGGCCCTGTCGTCGCGCAGCAGCAGCTCGAGCAGCGAGACCGCGACGAGACCCAAGAAGAGCGTCCAGTCCCGCCAGACCCGCCCCGGCGGGCGCGGCGGGCGCGGCTCGGCCCACACCCCAGCAAGCACGTCCCCTCCCTCGCGGCCAACGTAGAGGGGCCGCCGCCCGGGCGGATCGGCCGAAAGTACGGCGGATGTCCCGTCCCCGCGGCCAGGACGGCTGGAGCCCGCAGGCGGATGTGGCGCCCGTGGACGCTCGTCATCGTGAGGACACCGACCGAGCCGCCCCGGCCGGTCCGTCAGGACACAGGAGAAGAGATGGCCCGAACCAGCACGACCGCCGGTGCACTCCAGGACGCGCGGCTCCCGGTCCGGGCGGAGCTCGCAGCCGCCTGAACGAGCTTCATGTTCCTCTACGTCTACGTCGACTACCTGCACCTGTACAAGCCCGGGAGCCTCGACGAGATCCTGGTCGGCGTCGTCCACGAGTTCGACACCGGCCCGACCTTCGTCGCCCTCGCGCTCACGCTCGTGGCCGTCCCGATCCTCATGATCGTGCTCTCCGCGACGCTGCCCGCCCGTGCCGCCCGCGCCACCAACCTCGTCGTGGCGGCGCTCTACATCCCGGTCTCGATCTACAACGTGGCCGGCGAGGAGTCCTGGAGCTACTCCTGGTTCTACGGTCTCTCCATCGGACTCGAGGTGCTCCTCCTGGCCTTCGTCCTGCGCGCCGCATGGACGTGGCCCCGGGACCACTCGAGCCACCGCCAGCCGCGATCTCACCCAGGCCCGGGTGTGACGCTCAAGGCAGGCCCGGTGCCCGTTGCCGGTGACAGCAGCTCTGGTGACCAGCTGTACTGACCGGAGACGTTGGTGGCCCTCGTCGACGACGAGATCGTGGGCACCAGCCGCAGTCCGCCGGCGTCGAGCTCGCCGAGGAGCACGGTGGCGAACCGGCGGCCTGTGTCGACGTGCACCAGCGGGCGCAGGGTGGCGGCGACGGCGGCGATGTCGTCGCACACGGCGAGGTGGGCCCGCACGGCGAAGCGCAGCGCGTCCATGGTGGTCGCCGCCGACGTCGAGCTCGTCGACGCCGGCGAGGCACCGGGCGGCGACCTCGATGCCGTCCACGCAGGGCAGCTCGGGCAACAGCGCGTGCTGCAGCGTGCCCGCTGGAGGCGTCGCGCCGGGGCGACGACGCCCGGCCCGCGACCGAGACGACGCCTGGCCCGCGACCGAGCGGCGCTCAGCGACCGGATCCGGCGGCATCCTGGGCGGCCGCTCCGGACAGCCGACCGGATGACCGGGTGCACCACGGTGCGATGGGCCTCGAGCCGACCCTTCATGCCGGCCACGGTCATCCGCCCCGCGATCCCCGGCGGTCGGCTCCGGGTCGGAGGACCGAAGCGAGTCCGGTGAGGCCCAGCAGCCGGCGGGCCGGTCCGGTCGCCGGGAGCAGGACGTCCAGCTCGCCGTGGGGTCCGGCGCGGTCGGCGACCTCGAGCAGCAGCCCGGCGCCGACGCTCGTCACGAAGCCGAGCCGGGTGAGGTCGAGGGTGATCGGCCGGTCGCCGGCCAGTTGGGTCAGGAGCTGCTCGCGGACCCCGGTGGTCCCGGCGAGGTCCAGGTCCCCGATCAACGCGAGACAGCGGCGGCCCTGGACGTCGGTGACCTCCAGGGTGGCCGGCTGCTCGTCCGGGCGCTGTGCCACAGGGAGCCGCTGCAGATCCGCCTGGCGCTCGGCCACCGCCGATGGAGGGACCCCGGAGGGCGACACGAACCGCAGGGTGGTGCCGGCGGGCCCGGGAGCGAGGTCGACGTCGTCGGCGAGTGCGGCGATGATCTGCAGCCCGCGGCCGCGGAAGCCGCGGTCGGCCGGGGGCGGGCGCCAGGTGCCCGTGTCGGCGACCTTGACGGCCACGTCGCCGTCGCCGTCCAGGTCCAGCTCGACGAGCATCCGGCCGGGAACGCCCGCGTCGCGGTAGGCGTGCTCGACGGCGTTGCCGGTGGCCTCGCCGAGCGCCAGCAGGAGGTCCTCGATCGCATCGGGGTGCAGGGCCGCCTCGGGAGCCCATCGCCGCACCGCCCGCCGCACCTCGGGCAGTCGTACGGGGTCCGCGGGCAGGTCCAGCCGCAGCGGAGCGGGCAGCAGCCGGACGGCGACCACCGCGACGTCGTCGGTGCCGCCGTCCCCGTCCACGAGCTCGCCCAGGACACCGTCGACGAGGGCCGGCAGTGCGGCGTACCGCCGCGCGGTAGTTGCGGTGGCCAGCCGCCGGAAGCCGTCGTCGAGGTCCTCACCGCGGCGCTCGACCAGCCCGTCGGTGTAGAGCACCAGCGTGGCCCCCGGCGAGAGGGTCAGGGTGGCCTCCGGGCGGGGCCCGGGAGCGCGCAGGCCCAGCGCGGGGCCCAGCCCGCCGTCGAGGTACCCGCCGCGCCGTCCGGTGGCGCCGTCGCCGGTGGCGGCCGCGTCGACCAGCAGCGGCGGCGGGTGCCCGGCGGAGCTGTAGGTGAGTCGGCCGGTGTCCGGTTCCAGCCGCAGGCAAGCCACCGTGCTCATCCCGGCTCCGGCGACGTAGCCGGCGAAGCGATCCAGGAGTTCCAGCGCCTGTGCGGGTGGGAATCCGGCCAGCAGGAGGCCGGCCAGCGCGCTGCGCAGCTGGCCCATCACCGCGGCAGCGGGGGCCCCGTTGCCGACGACGTCGCCGACGACGACCGCAACCGCACCGCCGTCCAGCGGCAGGACGTCGTACCAGTCGCCCCCAGCGGTGGTGCCCTGCACCGCAGGTAGATAGCGGGCGGCGATCGCCAGCCGCTCCACGGCCGGCGGGTCGCCGGGCAGCAGACTGCGCTGCAGGGTGTCGGCCATCTCCCGGCGCACGTCGGCCAGCGCGGCGCGCTCGAAGGCCACCGCCACCTGGTCGGCGACGGTGAGCAGGAGGGCGCGCTCGTCGGCATCGAAGGACCTGGGCGTGCGGAAGGTGACCGCGAGTGCACCGACCAGTCGGTCGCCGACCAGCAGCGGGAGCGCGGCGATGCCCTGGGTCTGCTCGGACGTGCTGCCCGCCACGGCGGGATAGCGTTCGACCGTGGCCGCCCGGTCGGGCAGCCAGACCGGACGGCGGGTGAGCGCGGCGTCGGGCAGCGGCACAGCGGGCGTCAGCGGCATGGTGGTGTACGGCTCCCAGCGCCGTGCAGGATCTCCGACCACGTCGATCGTGTGCAGCTGGCCGTCGTCGCCGAGGGTGCAGACGGCGACCACGGAGGCGCCGAGGACGTCGCGCAGCCCGGTGGTGAGGGCGGCAGCGGCCTCGGCCACCGTGCCGGCCGCCGCCAGCGCCACGGTGATCTCGTGCAGCTGCTCGCGTCGGGCGGCCTGCCGTTCGGCGGCCACCATCGCCGCCAGGCGCTGTCCCAGGTCGGCGGCGAGGGCGACGTCGGCCTCGTCGTACCGGTCCGGTGCCGCAGCGGTGAGGGTGAGCAGTCCGACGACCGCGGCGCGGCCGATGGTCAGCGGCGCGGCCAGCCAGCTCTCGCCGCCGATCGCGGTGAGCGCTGCCAACTGGTCCTCGTCGATGGTGGCGGCGCGGAACAGTTCCTCGGTGACTCGGGGGACCGTGAAGGCGCGCCCCGCGCGGAGCTCCGCGGCGAACTCGTCGGGCACCCGCATCGGTCCCAGCGCCCGCACCCGGTCCGTCAGGCCCACGGGGGTGACGGCCACCGGCCGGTACCGCTCGTCGTCGCCGCGCAGCCACACCGCGGCCCAGTCGCCCAGGTCGGGCGCCAGCAGGCCGGTGACCGTCGCGAGCCGGTCCTCCACACTGCCGGGACCGGTGAGCACCCGGCCGGCCGCGGCCAGCAGCGCCGCGGCCAGCTCTCGCCGCTTGGGCTCGGTGACGTCGATGAGGACCGAGTGCATGGCGGTCGCCGTGCCGGCCTCGTCACGGGCGACGTGCGCCAGGTGCTGCAGCCACACCCACCGCCCGTCGGCCGCCCGGACGCGGTAGGTGAGCGACAGGTCCTCGCCGCCGGCGATCGCGGCGCGTACGGCGGAGAGCACCTCGTCGGCGTCGTCCGGGTGGAGGATCCGCTGCCACAGGCCGGGGTCGTCCAGCCACTGCCGGACGGGGTAGCCCAGCACCTCCTCGGCGCGGGCGTTGACGAAGCGGTAACGCCAGGTGAGCGGGTCGCGCTCCCACACGATGGCGTTCAGCCCGGCGACCATCGCCTGCATGCGGGCCGCGTTCGCCTCGGCGGCCCGCCGGGCCGCCTGCGCGGCGTCGGCGTCCCGGCGGGCCCGCTCGGCTCCCTCGCGGGCATCGGCGAGTTGGGCGCGGACCACGGAACCGGCGGACTCCCGTGGAGCGGCTGCGCCGGTCGCGTGCGCTCCGGGATCGTGCTCTGACGCCACCGCTGGCCCCTTGCCTGACGGCCCCGCGAACGGTCCGGTGCGGGATGTCGCCCGACGGCCGCCGCGGGGAGCTTCCGCGAACCTGGTGGGCACGCGAGCAGCGCGCCTAGACTGCGTTCGCGGTCAGCAGTGATCGTCCTGAGCGGGCACCGTGCGTCGCCCGACCTGCCGGCAGGCTGCGCACGGTGTGGGTGTCCGTGGGTGGCACCGCGGACGTACCCCGGCGCAGCGGTCGAAAACGCGGGCCGCTGGGCCGCCGTTCAGCAGAGGCGAGCCGCCCTCCTTCCGGAACTGCGCCGGGAAGCCGGTCCGCACCGCGGTGCGTTGCACGGCGTTCCGGCCGCTGAGCCCGCCTCCGTGCAATCCGTCTGGCCTCCGTTCCCCGTGGGTGGGCGCCTGCCGGGGTTGGTGCCGAGCTGGTCTCGTCGAACAGGCGCGCGGGCCCTTGAGTGCCGGAGGTCGGGATGAGGCGCCTGCCAGTGCCGTGGCGACTGGTCCTCGCCGTGGCCGCGGGGTATGCCGTCGGGTCGATCACCTCGTTCCTGCTGTTCGAGTCGTCGGGCACGGGCGCGGTGCTGTTCCTGCCGGCCGGGGTCACCTTGTCCGCCCTGGTGCTCAACGACCGGGGCCGGTGGCCGTGGATCCTGGCCACGGCCGCGCTCGTCGAGGTTCTCATCGACCGGACCCAGGGCATCGGACCGGTCGCAGCCTGGGGTTTCGCCGTGGCCAACACCGTCGAGCCCCTCGTGGGCGCCATCCTGCTGCGCCGGTTCGCCCCGCACCCCGACCTCAGCCGGCGCCGCAACCTGACGGCGTTCCTACTCTGCGGTGTGCTGGCCGGCCCGTTCGTGGGCGGGGTGATCGGCTCGCTGACCATCCAGTGGTCGCAGGGGCCGGCCGTGCTCGACCGTCTGTTCCCGTTCTGGGCCGGCGACGGGCTCGGGGTACTGGTCGTGGGCGGCGCGGTGCTGACCTGGCAGCTCGACCGGGACCGGCCCGGCGCCCCCGGACCGGTCCGCCGTGCACTGCTCCTGCTGGGCACCGCCGGGGTGACGGTGGCCGTCTTCTGGCCGGTCGTCCTCCCGCTGGCGTACCTGACGATCCCCTGGCTGTTCTGGCTGGCCGTCCGGTACGGGGTCGCGGTCGTCACCGAGGCCGGCCTGGTGGTCGCCGTCACCGCCAACGTCATGACCGTGGTCGGGCGCGGCCCGTGGGCACCGCTGGGCGACACCCCGCGGGTGGAGGCCGCCCTCCTGCAGCTGTTCATCGCCGTGGCCGTCCTCGGTGCGTGGTTGCTGGCCGTGGAGATCGCCGGGCGGGAACGGGCCCGGTCGGTGTCCCGGCAGGAGACCGCCGCGCGGCGCCGGGTGGAGGCCCTCCAGGAGGTGACCGCCGGGCTGGGGACCGCCGCGACCACCGACGACATCGCCGAGGTGCTGGTCCGCTCCGGCATCGGCCTGCTCGCCGACTCCGGCGCGGTGGGAGTGGTCGACCGGGAGAGCGGCCGGCTGCGGGTCTGGACCACGGACGGGCACGGTGTGGCCGACCTGCCGCTGGGCGACCCCTCACCCCTGGCGACCGCCGTCCGGCGCCATGCCCCCGTCCGGACCTGGTCGCCTTCGGCGCTGGCGGTGCCGGCCCGGGCCGCCGGCACCGCGTTCGGGGCACTGGAGTTCCGGTTCACGGACGATCACTCGATCAACGAGGACGTCACCGCCATGTCCCGGACGCTCGCTGACCTCATGGCCCCCGCGCTGCACCGGGCGCGGCTGTACGAGGAGGAACGGGAGGCCGCCCATCAACTGCAGCAGTCCTTCCTGCCCGTCGTGCCCGACGAGCTGCCGGGGGCGGAGTTCGCCGGCTGCTACCGCCCGGCCGACCAGCACCACGACATCGGCGGCGACTGGTATGACGCCTTTCCCCTGCCCGGCGGCCGCGTCGGGTTCGCCGTCGGCGACGTCGTCGGCCACGACCTGCGGGCCGCTGCGGCGATGGGACAGCTGCACGCGGCGCTGAGCGCCCTGGCCGCCGCCCCGCACGACGGCCCGGCCGAGGTCCTCGACGCGCTGGACCGGGCGTCGTCGACCATCGCCGGCGCGGGCCTCACCACCATCGGCTACGGCGAGTACGACCCGGCCACGTGCCGGCTCCGCTACGCCTGTGCGGGCCACCCGCCGCCGTTGCTCGTCACCGACCACGACGCCCGGTTCCTCACCGGCGGCCGGTCCCGGCCGCTGTCGGCCGCGTACCAGGCCCGGACGGACGCCGAGGTCGAGGTCCCGCCCGGTTCGATGCTGCTCTGGTACTCGGACGGCCTCGTCGAACGGCGCGACGCCGATCTCGACGCCGGGCTGGGCCACCTGGCGTCGATCGCCGCCCGGCTCGACGGCGCCCACCCCCGGACCTGGTGCGACGTCGTGATGGACGAGCTGACCGGTGGCCAGCGGCTGCACGACGACGTCGTGCTCATCTGCCTGCGGCTGCAGCCGTCCCCTCCTGACACCGCCGTCCCGCGGACGCTGTCGCCGGCGGCCGACGGGACGTGGTCCCCGCTGCACGAGTCATCCGCCCCGGCCCGTCCGCACCTGTCCGCGCTGTACCCCCGCGGGTCAGCACCCGACCCGACACGACCAGCGGTCCGCCGATCCGATCGTCCTGGAGCGACGGGCAACGTCACGTGAGGGGCGGTCGTGAGGCGTTCAGCAGAGGCCATGAGGTAGGACGATGCCGTGCGGGTGCTCGTCCTCGACGAACGGACGAGGTCGCCGCGGCGTCAGCCAGGTGATCGCCGACGACCCGGCGCTCACGGCGGTGGCCGGGCCACCTCGGTCGGCGAAGCGGCGGCGCGGGCTCGTCGTCCGCCCGGACCTGGCGGTGGTCGGCACGCGGCTACCCGTCGGCGACCTCACCGAGCGCGCTCGCGAGCAGGTCGCGCGCCTCGGCGGCGACGGGGACCAGCGCCGCCTGGCCGGTCAGCGCGACCATGACGCCGGGGTCCATCGCCGCCACCCGGGTGGCCCCCTGCTCGTCGACCCGGACGACGACGTTGCAGGGCAGCAGCAGGCCGATGTCCGGCTCGGCCTGCAGCGCCCGGCGGGCCAGTGGCGGGTTGCAGGCGCCCAGGATCACCTGCGGCGGCACCTCCGCCCCCAGCTTCGCCCGCAGCGTGGCCGCGACGTCGATCTCGGTGAGCACGCCGAACCCCTGGCCGGCCAGCGCGGCCCGGGTCCGCGTGAGCGCCTCGTCGAACGGGAGGTCGACCTCCACCGCCATGCCGTACCCCGGGCCGTCCGCGACCGGTCGCTCGGTCACCGTCCCGCTCATCGGAGGACGGCCACCTTCAGCGCACCGGAGGCGACCGGGTCGGCGAACACGTCGTAGGCGGCGGGCACCTCGTCGAAGCCGAAGCGGTGGGTCACGATCCGGCCGGCGTCGAGCTTCCCGGCCTGCAGCATCCGCAGCAGCATCGGCGTGGTGCGGGTGTCGACCAGCCCGGTGGTGATGGTGACGTCCCTGATCCACAGGTCCTCGAGGTGCAGCGTCGTCGGCTTGCCGTGCACCCCGATGTTGGCCACCCGGCCGCCCGGCCGGACGACCTCCACCGCGAGGTCGAAGGTCGCCGGGATGCCGACCGCCTCGATGCCGACGTCGGCGCCCAGCCCGCCGGTCAGCGCGCGCACCGTGCCGACGACGTCGTCGTCGGGCGAGAGCACGAGGTCGGCACCGAGCGCGGTGGCCGCGTCGCGCCGGGCCTCGACCGGGTCGACGACGACGATCCGCTCCGGGGTGTAGAGGCCGGTGGTCATGACGGCGGCCAGCCCGATCGGGCCGGCGCCCACGATCACCACGGTGTCCCCCGGCCGGACCCCGCCGTTGAGCGCACCGACCTCGTAGGAGGTGGGCAGGATGTCGGCCAGCATCAGCGCCGCCTCGTCGGCCACCCCCTCGGGCAGCCGGTGGACGGAGCCGTCTGCGAACGGGACGCGCACCGCCTCGGCCTGCACGCCGTGGACGGTGTGCCCGAGGACCCAGCCCGCGCCCTGGCACTGCCCGTACCGGGCCTCCCGGCAGTAGAGGCACCGGCCGCACGCGGTGATGCACGAGACGAGCACCCGGTCACCGGGACCGACGGTGCGCACGCCCTGGCCCACCTCCGTCACCGTGCCGACCGCCTCGTGGCCGAGGATCGTCCCGAGCGGCACCTCGGGGACGTCACCCTTGAGGATGTGCAGGTCGGTGCCGCAGATGGTGAAGCCGTCGACCCGCACGACGGCGTCCTCGGGGTCCTCGATGCGCGGATCGGGGACGACCTCCCACGACCGCTTGCCCGGACCGTGGTAGACGAGCGCCTCCATGACCTCTCCTCCCGCTGTCGGAGCGTCCAGTCCAGCGCGCCCGTCCCGCGGGGCCGGAGTGCCGAACGTCCTGCGCTGCCAGGGACGCACCGCCCGCTGCCGACGCCCGGAGGCCCGAGCGGGACCGAGGGCCCCGTCCGGTGGTGCCTCGGGCCCTGCCCGGACGACCGCCCGCCCCGGAGCCTGGACGGGACGCACCCCGCGGCAGAGGAGGCCCGGCCATGACGTCCACCCGGAGCGCCCGCACCCGTCGACCCGCCGCCGGCCGGGCGAGGACGCGGTCCCGCCGTCCGCGCCGCTGGGCCGACCTGAGCCCGCGCCAGCAGGGTCTGGTGCTGGCCCTCGGGTCGGTCCAGCTGTCGCTGGCGGTCGCCGCCTGGACCGACCTCGCCCGCCGCCGCCCCGACCAGGTCCACGGCCGGAAGGCGGTCTGGGCGGCGGTCATCGCCGTGAACTGGATCGGCCCCCTCGCCTGGATCCGCTGGGGCCGCCGCCGCTGAACGGCCGGGCCCGCGATCCATCGCCACCGGCCTGGAATCCGTGCACTGCCGCCGACCCGATGGCGATGGGGCACGTCCGGCGGGGACGTTGGTCGCTGCTACCGGTGACCGGGGGCCCAGGACGAGGCCGCCCGAGGAGACGACGCTCAGGGCATCCACCGTCCGGGAGGAGTCGACATGACCCGCCGCACCACCTCCTCGGAGGGCCTCCCGACCCGGATCCCACCGACCTCCCCGCTGGAGGCGGCCGCCGACGCCGCGGTGCTGGCGCCCTCGGTGCACAACACCCAGCCCTGGCGGATCCGGCTGCACCCCGACCGGCTGGAGATCCACGCCGACCGCACCCGGCAGCTGACCGTCCTCGACCCCGCCGGCCGGGCCCTGACGCAGAGCGTCGGCGCGGCGCTGCTCAACGCCCGCGTCGCGCTGGCCGCCGCCGGAGCCGCCGTGCGCGTCGACCGGCTGCCCGACCCCGCCGACCCGTCGCTGCTGGCGGTGCTGCGCCCGGTCGACGGCCTCCCGGACACCGCGCTGGCCGCCCTCTCCCCCGCCGTGCGCCGGCGCCGCACCAACCGCCGCCGGTACGACGCCGGACGGGTCCCCGACGACGTGCTGCGCGTCCTCGTCACCGCGGCCGCCGCCGAGGACTCCGTCCTCGTCCCCGTGACCCGCGAGCAGGACCTCCTCCTCCTCGCGAGGCTCCTGCAGGAGGCGGACCGCATCCAGAACGCCGACCCCGCCTACCGCGCCGAGCTGCGCCGGTGGACCAACCGGGAGGCGGGCACGGGCGACGGCGTGCCGGCCAGCGTCGTCCCGCACGTCGACGGCCGCCAGCACGACCCGCTGCCCGTCCGCGACTTCGACACCATCGGCGCCGGGCAGCTCCCGGCTGAAACCGGCTCGGGCACCGCCCAGACCCTGGTGCTGCTGGCGACGTACCAGGACGACCCGCTGGCCTGGCTGCGGTGCGGAGAGGCGATCGAGCGGGTGTTGCTGGAGCTCACCGTGCGCGGTTGGGTCGCCGGCCCGCTCACCCAGGCCGTCGAGGTGCCGGTCACCCGCACCCAGCTGCGCTCGGCGCTCACCTGGGACACCTACCCGCAGTCGGTGCTGCGCATCGGCCGCGCGCCGGCCACGTCACCGACGCCGCGCCGTCCCAGGGGGACGGTGGTCGAGAACAGCGCCTCCCCCGGCGAGCGCCCGGTCCGCGGCAGGCCGACGGCGACCGGCTGGCCGCGGCCGGCCGCCCGTCCGGTCTCCGACGGCCGTGGGGGGACGACGTGGGTGTGACCGCCGTCCGGCAGCCGGTCGTGGCCGGTGTCGACGGCGGTCGGGCGACGCGGCACGTGGCGAGGGCCGCCGCGACCGCGCCCACCGCGAACTGCGCCCCCTGGAGCTGGTGACCGCGGTGGAGGCCGCGCACGACGCCGGCCGTGCGCAGGACGGGCCGTGGCATCGGGCGCTGGGCCGCCTCGACGCGCTGCGCGGGGACCTCGGCGCGTCCGCTCCCGACACCCCCGTGCGCAGCATCGTGCGGGCCGGGCACCCGGCGGAGGTGCTGCGCGAGGAGGCCACCGGCGCGGCGCTGCTCGTCGTCGGCGCCGGCACCGTCCCCGGCACCACGGGCCCGGTGGCCCGGGACCTGCTGCGCACCGCACCCTGCCCGGTGCTGCTCGTTCCGCCGGACGGCGCCGGAGGCGGCGACGTGGTCGCCGCCGTCGACGGGACCGCCGGTACCACCTCGGTGCTCGCCACAGCGGCCCTCGAAGCCGGCACGCACGGCAGAGCACTTCGCGTGGTCCACACGTGGCACCGTCCCGGCGGCGTCGCCCCGGGCGCCGTCTCCCCCGCCGTCGCAGAGGCCGTCGCCGAGGCCGAGCGGCGGTTCGTCGAGGAGCACGTCGCACGGGTCCGTCACGGGTGGCCGACGGTCCCCGTCACCGTCGACGTGCGCGAGGGTGACCCCGCGTCCGTGCTGGTTCACCTCTCCCGCGAGGCCGGGCTGCTCGTCCTCGGCGGAGCCGGCGCCGCCGACTCGGCTGTCGTCGACGCCGTCGCCGGCGAGGCCCGCTGTCCGGTCCTCGTCGTCCCCCAGCCGGGGCACCGACCCGCCGGGCCCGTGCCGGGGATCCCCCGGCCCCGGGACCTCCGTCTGCCTGCGCAGCGGCGGCCGTGACCGGGGCGGCGCGGGGTCGGGTCGTCGTCGCGGGGATCGACGGGTGCGGACGGTCAGCGACCGGCGCAGCGACAGGCCGTAGCACCGTCGGCAGGTCATCCCGTCGAGGCCGTGGAGCGCCGGGTGCCGCCGGGAGATGTCGGTGCGCGGGCGAAGGCCAACTGCTCCCGGGTGGGCTGCAGCGGCAGCGGCGGCTGGGTGCTCGCCGGTGCGACGGGCGTCCTGGGAGATGCCGAGGATCGGCACGCACGGGACCTGCCGCATCGCCGTCTGCCCTCGCCGTCGCCGGTGACAGACCCGGACCACGCTCGGCCGTGACCGGACCTCCGCCGATTAGCCGGTCAGCGGAGCGAGCACGAAGTCCACGTCGACGGTGGTGTAAGGGTTGCGGACACCGAGCGCTGCTGCGGACACCGGGTCGTCGTGCGCCACGAAGCGGTGCACGAGGCCGTCGGAGACGGCGAAGACGGCGTCGGAGTGCAGGTGGGGGTCGTCGGCGTCGAAGACGTGCGTGGTGACCGGCGCGTGGCCGCGCGCGGAGACGATGGCGTGGAGGTGGGCGGTGCGCAGGAGGCTGCGCGAGGTGGCGCGGAGCAGCGCTCCGGCCGGTCCGTCGGCGGGGACGGGACAGGCCACCGGCCGGACCGTGACGATGCGGAAGGCGCCCGCCCCGTCGGTGCGGTACCGGCCGCGACAGTTGAACGGCGGTGCGCCGGGGTCCTGCAGGTCGTAGAGGCCGTTGGCCGCGTTGTGCCAGACGTCGAGGACGGCGCCGGGCACCGGCTCACCGGACGTCGAGCAAACCCTCCCGGACAGCACCAGCGGCTCGCCCTCGTCGATCAGGGCCATCGACTCGCCGCGAGCCCGTTCGGGAGCGCCGGGTCGGTGGAAGGGGCCCTCGACCGTGGCGGCGGTGGCGGTCCCGACACCGGCGTGGGTCATCGTCGTGACCAGGGACGACAGGCCGGTGACGTCAGAGAGCACGGTGAGCTCGACGAGCGCCGCGGCGCGGTCGTCCCCGGCGGCGCCGGAGAGCCAGTCCAGCGCCGCGTGCAGCTCGGACTCGGTGATGCCGAGCTCGCGGGCCACACGGTGCACCGCGGCGACGACGGCCTGCAGCACCTGCTGCAGCCGCGGGTCCGGGGTGTCGGCGAAGCTGGCCACGACTGCGTCGGTCAAGATCTGCTCGGCAGCGGGATCGCGCTGGGCCTCGTGCCCCCGGAGCCGTTCGACGGTGCTCACCGCGAGACCTCCTGGTCGGGTCGCGTGGCGCCCCGCGCGGCCGGGACCACCGGGGCGCGTGTCAGGTCACGGACACCCAGCGGGGTCCGCGTGGCCTCCGGAGCGGGGGCGACGGTCTGCGCCCGGCTCGTCGGCGAGCGCCGCCAGAGGAGCACCGCGACGCCGATGACGGCCAGCGTGGTCAGGATGCCGGACTCCCCGACCCAGGTGGTCGCGGCGGCGCCGGTGGTGGCCGGGTCGAAGGCGGTCTGGACGACGGCGTTCCACACGCCGTGGAAGAGCACCGCCGGCCAGACGCTGCCGCTGGACAGCCGCAGCCAGGCCAGAACGAAGCCGGCGGCGGTGATCTGCACGACCAACAGCGGCACCGACACCACCAGGGAGCTCCCGGCGGCGTACCCGGCGCCCAGGGCCAGCGGCAGGTGCCAAGCCGCCCAGATCAGCCCGTGCGCCAGCACCGGCCGGGGCAGCCCCGTGTCGATGAGCCGGGGAAGCAGATAGCCGCGCCAGCCGACCTCCTCGCCGATCGCGACGATCGACAGGCCGAGACCGGTGACGACGGCCGCCAGGAGGACTTGCAGGGCGAACGACGCGGCGGCCGAGTCCGTCACGTCGCCGCCGAGCGGGCCGAGGCCGGCGGGCGGGTCGAATCCGGCCAAGCCGGCTGCCCACGCGGCGCCGTAGCTGACCAGGGCGATGAGCAGCGGCAGCACGACGGCCCACACCAGGGCCCGCCGCCCGCGCCGTCCGCCGAGGCGGAAGGAGACGTCGGCGAAGCCCTCGCGGCGGACCAGCCGGGTGCCCACCGCGGCCAGCGCCGGCGCGCACAGCGCGACTAGGCCGACGGCCGGGTTCCCGGTGGCGAGCAGGACCGGCACGGTCAGCGCCGAGACGGCGACCAGGACGGTGAGGAAGAGCGCCACCCCCCTGCGGGCGGCGGCGCGGGTGGCGGGGTCGACGGGCGGTGCTGAGGAGATCACGGGGACACCTCCGGGTGCCGCGGGATGCCGATGCGGTCGATTGGACGCCGGCCGCCGTCCCCGATCGAGAAGCGATCCGTGGTGGGACGACAAGCAGGGGTTGTCGGTCGGTCGGCCGGCCGGCAGCGGGCCACCCGGTCAGCCCGCCGGGGCCTCCTGGTCGAACACGCCGTCGTCGACCATGTCCTGCACCGCACGCACCAGCGCGGCGACGGCGGGTCGGGTCTCCTCCCGGCGCCACAGCAGCCAGCAGCGCGAGGTCGGCTCCGGTGGTTCCAGCCGCCGGTAGACCACGCCGGACACGCGGTCGTCGACGAGGTTGGTGAAGGTGATGCCCAGGCCCACGCCGGCCACCACGAGCGGCAGCATGCGGTCCATGGACGGCTCCTCGGCCACCACCGTCACCGGCAGGGCGGCGCCGTCGGGGCCCTCGGCAATCCGCGCCAGCAGGTGCTCGTGCAGCCGCGGGTGGACCGCGCGGGGCACGAGCACCACCAGCGGCCGGGCGGCGACGTCGGCGTGCGGCAGCCGGTCCGGGGTGGTCAGGGAGCTGCTGGCCGGCACGGCGACCGCCACCGGGACGCCGAACAGCGGGGCGCCGTCGAGGTCGCCGGTCAGCTCGGGATGCCAGGCCAGTGCCGCGTCCACGTGCCCGGCGCGCAACTGGTCGACCAGCTCCACGGTGTAGGCGGGGATCGGCAGTACCCGCAGCGAGGGGTCCCGGCGGGCGAGCTCCGGCAGCAGGACGCGGCTCAGGTGGGGCCCGGAGTTGGGCGCGTAGCCCAGCCGCAGCTCGCCGTCCTGGCTACCGGCTCGCCGGGCCGCCTCCGCGGCGTGCCGGACCTGCGCCAGCACCCGGCGCGCCTCGGGCCGGAACGCCTCACCGGCCGGGGTGAGCCGCACCCGCCGGCTGGTGCGCTCGAACAGCGGGACGCCCAGCTCGCGCTCCAGCCGGGCCACCCGCTCGCTGACCGACTGCTGCGTGACGTGCAGCCGCCGGGCGGCGCGGCCGAAGTGCTCTTCCTCGGCGACGGCGAGGAAGCACTCCAGCTGGCGCAGGTCCACGGTGTCAGGCACCACCCTCCTGGGACGGTGTCCCGGAGCCTGCCGCGGGCGGCCGTCGCAGGTCCAGGGCCACGCCCCCAGGCCTGGTGGCCGACGGTGCACGACACGGGTCCGCAGGCCGCCGGGTGCGCACTACGCTGGTCCCCTCGCACCCCGCGGAGGCCAGGGATGGACGACCCCGGCACGCGGCTCGCGGCCGCCCGGACGGCGTACGCCCGGCGGCGGTGGGACGACGCGCACGCCGCGTTCACCGCCGTCGGCACGACGCCGCTGTCCGCGGACGACCTCGCGGCGCTGGCCGACTGCGCCTGGTGGATGGGTCGGGTCGAGGAGTCGATCGCGGCCGGCGAGCGGGCGTTCCAGGCGTTCGTCCGGGAGCAGCGGCCCCGGCCTGCGGCGATGGCGGCCATGGGTGTCGGGATCAACCACCTGATGCGCGGCGAGGAGGTGGCCGGCTCCGGCTGGGTCGGCCGGGCGGCCGCGCTGCTCGCCGAGGAGCCGGAGTGCGCCGAGCAGGGGTTCCTCGCCTACCTCGTCGAGGTCCAGGGCGCTCTCGACGGCCCCGACCCGGAGCCGGTGCTGGCCGCCGCGCGGCGGGTCGGCGACCTGGGCCGGCGGCTGGGCGACGCCACGCTCATGGCCGCCGGCCTCGTAGGCGAGGGACGGGTCCTGGTGCGCCAGGGGCGGGTCCGCGACGGCATGGCCCGGTTCGACCAGGCGATGACCGCGGTCGCCGCCGGCGAGGTGCTGCCGGACTGGGCCGGCGACATGTACTGCCACCTGATGTCGGCCAGCCACGAGCTCGGCGACCTCCGTCGCGCCCGGGCCTGGGTGCAGGCGACGGAGGCGTGGCTCGCGACCCTCCCCGCGGCGGTGCTGTTCACCGGCATCTGCCGGGTCCACCGCTCCCAGGTGCTGCAGGCCGCCGGCGAGTGGGAACGCAGCGAGGCGGAGGCGGCGCGGGTCTGCACCGACCTCGACGGCATCGCCTGCCTCGCCGCCGGCGAGGGGCACTACCAGCTCGGCGAGCTCGCCCGGCTCCGCGGGCACGCGACGGCGGCCGAGCAGTCCTACCGCCGCGCCCACCACCTGGGGCGCGACCCGCAGCCCGGGCTGGCGCTGCTCCGCCTGCAGCAGGGCCGCCTCGACGCCGCCGCGGCCTCCGTGCGGACCGCGCTGCTGACCGAGACAGCGAACCCGCTGGTGCGCGCCCGGCTGTTGACCGGGCAGGCCGAGATCGCCCTGGCCGTGGACGACCGGGCCACCGCCGAGCACGCCGTCGTCGAGCTGAGCGACACCGCCGAGCGCTTCGCCAGCCCCTGCTTCACCGCGTCCGCCCGCCAGTGGCGGGGCGCGCTCCTGCTGTCCTGCGGGGACCCTGGCCGGGCGCTCCCGGTGCTGTCGGCGGCGTGCCGGTCGTGGCGCGACCTGCACGCCCCCTACGACTGCGCGCGCGTCCGTGTGCTGCTGGCCGCGGCCTACCGGGACCTCGACGACGCCGACGCCGCCGAGCTGGAGCTCGCCGCGGCGGCCGAGGTCTTCGAGCGGCTCGGGGCCACACCCGACGCCGCCATCGTCGCGCGGCTCCGGGGGGCTCCTGCGCTCCCGGGCGGCCTGACCGACCGGGAGGCCGAGGTCCTCGCCTGCCTGGCCGCCGGGCGGACCAACGCCCAGATCGCCGAGCAGCTGGTCATCAGCACCAAGACCGTGGCGCGGCACCTGTCCAACATCTTCTCCAAGCTGGACGTCGGCACCCGCACCGCCGCCGCGGCCTGGGCACACGAGCACGGGCTGGCTGGGTCGAACGACCCATCGGGAGCCCGTGCGAGTTGGGGCGCCCGTCCGATGCCGGGCAGCCGACCGCGCTCCTAGCGTCCCCTCGTCGTCCCGACGACCGAAGGAGACGAGGATGTCCACCACCGTGGAGCGCGAGCTCGACCCGGCCCGGACCGAGGCATTCGCTGGGCGGCTGCTCGCCACCTACACCGACAGCGTCGTCACGCTGCTGATCGACCTCGGCTTCCGCACCGGGCTGCTGGAGGCACTCGCCGCCGGCTCGGGCACCAGCGCCGAGCTGGCCGAGCGGGCCGGGCTGGCGGAGCGCTACGTCCGGGAGTGCCTGGGCGGGCTGGTGACCGCCGGCATCGTCGACTACTCCCCCGCCACGGCCGGCTACACGCTGCCGCCGGAGCACGCCGTGTGCCTGTCCGGGCCGGGATCGCTGAACCTCGCCCCGCTCAGCCGGGTCACCGCGCTGCTCGCCCGGCACGTCGGCGAGGTGGCCGAGGCCTTCCGCACCGGGGGCGGGGTGCCCTACAGCGCGTTCCGGCCGGAGCTGACCGACGTGATGGACGAGGCCTCCCGCGGGCTGTTCGACGGCCAGCTGCTGGAGGGCATCGTGCCCCTCGTCGACGGGCTGCCCGACCGGCTGGCGGCCGGCGCCCGCGTCGCCGACGTCGGCTGCGGCACCGGGCACGCGGTCAACCTGCTCGCCCGCACCCTCCCCCGGTCGCGATTCACCGGGTACGACATCGCCGCCGACGCCATCGAGCGGGCCCGCGCCGAGGCCGCCGACTGGAGCCTGACCAACGCCTCCTTCGAGGTGTGCGACGCCACCCGGCTGCCCACCGATCCGCCGTTCGCCGCCGTCTTCGCCTTCGACGCGATCCACGACCAGGCCGACCCCGCGGGCGTGCTGCGCCGCATCCACGACGCGCTCGAGCCCGGCGGCGTGTTCGCCATGCTCGACATCAGGGCCGCCAGCGCACTTGAGGACAACATCGGCAACCCGCTGGCACCGTGGCTGTACGGGATCAGCACGCTGCACTGCCTGACCGTCTCGCTGGCCGAGGGCGGCGCCGGTCTGGGCGCGCTGTGGGGCGAGCAGCAGGCCCGGCGGATGCTCGCCGCGGCGGGGTTCGTCGACGTCACCGTCCACGACGTCCCCGACGACCCGCTCGACTCCCTCTACGTCGCCCGCAGGCGCGCCTGACCGCCGACCACCCGCCGCACCGTCCGTGGAGAGACCGCGGAGGTACACGGCCGGGTGAACGTCGGCGGAACGATGGGAACGCGACCGTGTACTCGCCGAGGTCCGCGCGGCGGGCCCCGACGTCGGGCTCGCCGACCAGGATCGGAGCGTCGTCCTCGCGGGCGCGAGGCGTGTTCGCCTCCTCGGTGGAGGACTGCATCGGACGATCGACAGGCGTGCCCCCGAGCGCCCCCGTGCGACGTCGCGGGTTGGGATGAACCGTCGGTCAGCGGGCGGGCACCGCCGGACCGCAGTGATTCGGGTCAGTGGGAAGAGCCGGCACTCCTTCCGCCGAACTGACTGTCGACCGAGGCGAGATGGAGGTCACCGTCCTTGACCTCGTCCACGTGCGGTGTGGCGTGCGGGAGCATCGACACGACTCTGGACGGCCGTACCGACGGTCCACGGGTCTGCAGGGGCCGGCGGCGACGGCGCCCCGTCCCGGTCACCGGGGTAGCAGAGGCCTCCTGCCGCGGAGGACGTCGGTGAGTCCGGTGACGTCCAGCAGGCGCCGCGCCGGCCCGCGCGCGGGCAGCACGACCTCGATGCCGGCGGCGGCTGTCTGGAGGACCTCCAGCAGCAGACCGGTCTCACGCTGGCGACGAACCCGAGCCGCGCACCGGCCCCAGTGGGTCATCCCATGAAGAGCAGCGGTCGCCGGTTTCTGCTCATGGGACCACCGTCCCGGGTCGTCCACCTCCCTGGTCACCCGTCCGGCGCGTGCGACAGCGGCGAGTCCCGCTCGGGCCGGTCACCGGCGTGCGGGCGACGTCCCTTGCAGCTTCGCCTATTGCTCCTCGTGACACCTGCTGGTCGAACAGCATGCCGAGGAGCAGCGCGAGCGGGTCACGCGAGAGCAGCTCGTCGGCGGCGTCGTCCTGGGCGATGCGGAGGGTCGGCACGCTCGCCGATCTTTCCTCATCGACAGCCCGGTCGAGGTGCTGGTGAGCGGTACCGACGTGTGTGGGTGGACCGCCACGCACCGCAGCGTGCGGACGTGCACCGACGGGACCGGCGCCGAGGGGAGCTCGCAGGTCCGCCGGTGAGGTCGGGCAGCCCTGTCGCGGATCCCGGTCGACGTGTCCGCCGACGTTCCCGACGACCAGCCACCGGGGGCACGAGGAGCGGCGGGAGGTCCGGGTCAGGGCCGGTGGTTGCGGCGTCGGATGGTGATGATCCCGGCCACGACCAGCAGCAGCGGAAGAACCAGGCCCCACATGAGCCAGCCGTTCATCGGTCGCTCCTCTCGCGTGTGTGAGCACGACGGCGCCCCGTGACGCGCCCCGCCCGTCACCGTCAGCCTGCGCCGGACCTCCGCGCACGGCGTCACCCCACGAGGACGAGCACCGCGCTGCGCACCGCGACCGGAGCGCATCCGGTCCTGGAACGCCTCCGGCTCGACGTCCCAGCGGTCGTCGCCACTGCGTCGTCGACGCACGGGCTGGTCGGACGCCATGCCCCGGACGAGCGGGAGCGGATAGCGGCCGAGCAGGTCGTCGGCAGCGTCGTCCTGGGCGATGCGGAGGGTCGGCCGACGGGAGTGTGCCGCACGGGGGCCGGGACCACCTCGGGCTCCTGCGGCGGCGGTGGTGCCCCGGGCCGTCGCCGGTCAGGAGGGGACGTGCTGCTCCCGCCCGACGAGCACCCGGACGACGGGGAGGACCACGAGCCAGCAGCAGACGGCCGGCACGAGACCGACGAACGCCGCACCCACCGAGGCGGCGAACACCGCGGTCGTCGCGAAGGCCCGGCGGGTGATGACGGCGGTCGACCGGTCGTCCAGGCGGGGGTCGAGGAGTCCTCGGCGGGCGGCGTACAGCCACGTCGCGGTCAGGGCCGCGCTCGCGAGGGTCAGGCTGGCGGCGTAGAAGACCACGGGGAAGGCGTCGTCGGCGGTGGAGTGGGAGCCCAGCAGCGCCGCCGGGAACGGCATGAAGGCCACGGTCATGAGAGCCACCAGGTTGAACCACAGGAGGCCGTGGTCGGAACGGCGGACGTGGCCGAAGGTGCGGTGGTGGGCGATCCAGAACTGGCCGATCACCAGGAAGCTGACGGCGAAGGTCAGGACGGTCGGCCACAGGTCGAGCACCTGGCGGAACAGCCCCTCCTCGTTCTCCGGCAGCTCGATCTCGGCCGTGAGCGGCAGCACGAGCAGGGTGATGACGATGGCGTAGACGGCGTCGCTGAAGAAGACGAGCCGCTCGAAGCCCAGAGGGGACTCCACGAGCGGGGACCCGCCCGGAGGCGCGGCGCCGGGTGCGGGCGGACGGGGGCGGTGCGTGCGTGTCATCCTCGCTCCTCGGGTCGGTCCTCCGGCGCTGACCCGGCCGCGCGACCGGGCGACCATGCTGCCCCGCGACGGGGTCCCGCGGGGACGGACCGGACGCGGTCCCCGACGTCGAGCCGTTCGGCCGCGCCCCCCGGGTCCTCGGTCCCTCCTGGCCGCTGCCCGGACCGGCCACCGTCCGGGGTACCGCGAGCCCCACGGAGGTCGGGCATGGCCACGTCGAGCGACCCCCGCTCTCCCCTGCCGGTCGCCTCCCTGCAGGTGCACTCCGGCGAGGTCGTGCTGGCCGCCCGGCGGTTCGGGTCGTCGGGCGACGTCGTCCTGCTGCTCCACGGCGGACCCGGCTGCCCGGACTACCTCGAGCCGGTCGCGAGGCACCTGGCACCCCGCTTCCGCGCCGTCACCTTCGACCAGCGCGGTGTCGGCGCCTCGACCACCGACGGGCACTACCGCCTCGACGACCACGTCGCCGACGTCGAGGCCGTCCGCGGGGCACTGGGCGCCGACCGGGTGCACCTGTTCGGGCACTCGTGGGGCGGTCTGCTCGCCCAGCTGTACGCCCGCCGGCACCCGCAGCGGCTGCGGAGCCTCGTCCTCGCCAACTCCTCCGCCGGCGTCGGCGCCGACTGGACGCGCATGCAGCGCGAGGTGGTGGCCCACAACCGCCGGAAGAGCGGCCCCGCCGGCTTCGCCGCCCTCGGCGCGTGGTCGCTGGCCGCCCGCCTCCCCGGACGCCTCGGTGACATCGCCGGCCGCCGCGTGCTGGCCCGCGTGTGGGCCAACTACTTCCCCGATCCGGCGGCCGCGCCGCCCGCCGACCGCTCGTGGCTGCGCGGCGCGCACGGGGCCCCCGCCCGCGGCACCGTCCGGTCGATCACCCGCACACCGGCCGGGGTGCTCGACGACCTCGGCACCGTCACGGACGTCCCCGTCCTCGTCGTCTACGGGGCCGACGACGTCTACGGGCCGAGCACCGACGCGGTCCGGCGCCGGCTGCCCGGGGCGCGGCACGAGGTCCTCGACGGCTGCGGGCACCTGCCGTGGCTGCAGGCACCGGACCGGTTCCTCCCGCTGCTGGACGACTTCTACGACCAGGTGACCCGCCGGAGCGCCACGTCGCGCAGCGAGCGCCGGGGACCCCGCTGAGGTCCCCGCGCACCGGAGGCTGTCACCGACGGACCTGCGAGCTGAGGCCCCTGCAGACCGGTGACCTGCGCGCTGTACACATCATCGTCTCTCTCGGCGGGCTGGTGCCGGGGTGGCTCTGCGCTCCGGCGCCCTCGACCGCACCGGGCGGGCGGCTGCGGTCGACCTCCCCACCGCCCGTAGACCTCGCTCGACCCGACCCTGTGCGGCGACGGCCGGGCACCTCCCGGTCCGTCGACGCGACAGCGCGTGCGGGAGCGAGAGCGGTCCACGGCACCCGGCAGCGTGCCGCACCTGCGCGGGGCCCGGGCTCCGGTGCTCGGTCCGTGGCACAGGGTGAGCGAACGGAGCCATCGGTGCGCCGCGTTCTGGACGGTCTGGTGCCGACCCTCCGGCGTCGGCATGATGCCAACCCCGTTCGCGGGCAACCGCACGAGGGCCGCGCGGGATCGGGCCTGAGACCCGGACCCGGTGCCGCACCGACCGCACCAGGGGCGGAGGGCTGGACATGACGCCGACGCGCGACACGACCGCACAGGGATTGGGCCGGGCCGACCGGACCGGGATCCTCGCCATGTGGAGCGCCAACGGGATCTCCACGCTCGGCGGGCAGATGACCAACGTGGCCATCCCCTGGTTCATCCTGGAGACCACCGGCAGTGCGGCCAGGACCGGGCTGGTGGCCACGGCCATCACCCTCGGCGGGGTCCTGGCGGCGGTGTTCAGCGGTCCGGTGATCGACCGGCTCGGGTTCAAGCGGTCCAGCGTGATCACCGACGTGGGCGCCGCGGTCGGGGTGGCGGCCATCCCACTGCTGCACGCGGCCGGCGCCCTGCAGTTCTGGCAGATCCTCGTCCTCGGCTTCCTCATCGCCGGGATGCAGGCCCCTGGCGACACCGCCCGCTACTCGATCATGCCCGGCCTGGCGCGCCGCGCGGCGCTGACGATCGAGCGGGCCAACGCCGTGGACCGGGCGATCACCCGCGGGGCGATGCTGGTCGGCCCGATCGTCGGCGGAGTGCTGATCGCGATCGTCGGTCCCGCGAACGTGCTCTACGTCCAGGCGGTGGCGTTCGTCGTCTCCGCCCTGCTCGTGGCGGCTCTGGTCCGTCCCGGCAGTCACGAGGAGGGTGGGGCGGCGCCGGTCCAGGCGGGCCGGCACTACTGGGCCGAGCTCCTCGTCGGGTTGCGGTTCGTCCGGCGCAACAGCCTGCTGGTGTCGATCGTCCTCGTCGTCTCGGTCGCCAACGCGCTGGACGCGTCCCTGGTCACCGTCGTCCTGCCCGTCTACGCCCGCGACGTCTGGGACAGCCCCACCAGCCTCGGCGCGCTCACCTCCGCGATCGGGGCCGGCTCCCTGATCGGTGCCGCGCTCTTCGGCGTGATCGGGCACCGCATGCCCCGGCGGCTGACCATGTTGCTCGGGGGTGCCGTTGGAGCGTTGCTCCTGTACGGCGGCCTGGCGCTGACCCCACCCCTCGGGCTCATGATCGTGCTCGTCCTGCTCGGTGGCGTGGTCGCCGGCCCGATCGTGCCGCTGCTGTTCACGGTGGTGCAGACCGTCACCCCGGCGGAGCTCTACGGCCGTGTCTTCGGCGCGCTGCAGTCCCTGTCGTCGGCAGCGGCCCCGTTCGTCATCGCCGTCGTCGGCTTCGTCGTCGAGGGGGCGGGCCTCGTGCCCACCATCGTCGGCCTCGGCGTCCTCTACCTGGCCGTCACCCTCGGCATGCTGCTGAACCCCGCCCTCCGCCGCCTCGACGACGATCGCACTCCGGCTGCGCCCGCCCTGGTCGCAGACCAGTCGGCGGCCGACCGGAGCGAGCGGGTGTCGTGACCGGCCCCGACGAGGGGACCCCGCCCCTCGGATCACGACAGCCGGTTCTCCTCGTCGTCGGCGGGGATGCACAGGACCTCGCGATCACGGCGGGAGCGCTGGAGCACCGGTTCGCCCGGGACTACCGGGTGCTCACCGCCAGCTCGGCCAGGGCCGCACGAGCCGCCCTCCGTCGCCTGTCGGAGGCCGGAGACCCGGTCGCCCTCGTCGCTGCGGACCTGCACCTCCCCGACGGCGACGGCGTCGCCCTCCTGCAACAGGCCACGGACCTCCACCGCGGTGCTGCCCGCCTGCTGCTGTTCGACATGGACGAGAACCACACCCGGATCCCGTTCGGTGAACTGCCCGCCCTGCAGCGAGCGAACGCGCTCGGACAGATGGACGCCTGGATGGTGAAGGGCTGGGTCGACCCCGAGGAGTGGCTCTACCCCCGGGTGCAGGAGGCCCTCAGCGCCTGGTCGAGGGCGTACCGCCCGGGCCACCTGGTCTACCGGGTCGTGGGTGAGCAGTGGGACCCGCGCTGCCACGACCTCCGGGACGGCCTGACGGTCAACGGCATACCGCACACGTTCCACCCGCAGGACAGCGAGGCCGGTCGCCGGCTCATCCGCGACCTCGGGCTCGACGTCGGGCGGCTGCCCGCGGTGATCCGCCACGACGGGTCCGTGCTGTACCAGCCGTCGATGGTCGAGCTCGCCCTCTCCCACGGCATCCGGGTCCGGCCCGCCGCCGACGACTACGACCTGGTGGTCCTCGGGGCCGGGCCGGCCGGCCTGGCCGCCGCCGTCTACGGCGCGTCCGAGGGGCTGGGCACCCTGCTGCTCGAGGAGCGGGCCATCGGCGGACAGGCCGGCACCAGTTCCATGATCCGCAACTACCTCGGCTTCCCCGGCGGCATCAGCGGTGGCGAACTGGCCCACCGTGCCTGGCAGCAGGCCACGCTGCTCGGCGCCGAGTTCGTCTTCACCCACCAGGTGTGTGCCTTGACCACCGACGGCGGCCGGCACGTGCTCGGCTTCTCCGACGGCGGTTCCGTGGCGGCCCGGGCCGTGATCCTCGCCGCCGGGGTCCGCTACCGCCGGCTCGGAGTCCCCGACCTGGACCGGCTCACCGGCGCCGGTGTCTTCTACGGAGCGGCCGGGGTGATGGCGCCGGCGGTCGCAGGCGAGGAGGTCTACGTCGTCGGTGGGGCGAACTCCGCCGGGCAGGCCGCCCTGCACCTCGCCCGGTACGCGGCCCGGGTCACCCTCGTGGTGCGCGGCGGGTCCCTGGCCGCCGGGATGTCGGACTACCTGGTCCGGCAGGTCGAGGTCACGCGCAACGTCGAGGTACGGCTGCACACCCAGGTGGTCGGGGGCCGCGGGGACGCCCGGCTGGCGGGCCTGACCCTGCAGGACCGGCGGACGGGGAGGACGGAGGACGTGGACGCGGCGGCCGTCTTCGTCCTGATCGGCGCCGAACCGCGCACCGACTGGCTGGCCCCCGTCCTCCGCCTCGACGAGCACGGCTTCGTCCTCACCGGCCGCGACGTCCCCTCCGCCGACTGGCCGCTGGCCCGCGACCCCTACCCGTTCGAGACGAGCCGCCCCGGCGTCTTCGCCGCCGGCGACATCCGCTACGGCTCGGTCAAGCGGGTCGCCGGCGCCGTCGGCGAGGGTTCCGTGACCGTCGGATCGATCCACCGCTACCTGGCCCACCTGGCCGCCGGCCCGGAGCACGCGCGGGACCGGGCCCCGGTCTGAGGCCCCCTCCAGGTCGCGCCGGGACGACCCACGGCTCGTCGGCACCCAGGAGCGCCCCGTGTGCGACGAGCCGCTCGACCGGAGGCGACCTGTGCCCGCCCGACACCGGGAGACGCCCGTGAACACCACCGCCACGGATCTGGGGACCCTGAGCTGGGTCGAGCGCACCGGTGGGCAACTCACCCGCGCCGAGCGCCGCTCGCTGCTGGGTCCCCTCGTCCGGACCCACGCCGTCAACGCGGCCGGTCGCCTGTCGATGCTGATCCGTCTCGACCCCGGACGGCGGGCCGCCCCGGTGGCTCCCTCCGTGCTGGTCCCACCGGACTCGGCGCTCACGCGGGCCGCCGTGTCCGAGGCGCGCCGAAGGCTCAGCCCGGCGCTGCTCAACCACTCCTTCCGGACCTTCGCCTTCGGTGCCGCGCTGGGCGCGCTGGAGGGGCTCACCGTGGACACCGGGCTGCTGTTCGCCGCCGCCCTGCTCCACGACACCGGACTGCCCACCAGCGTCGAGCGCGTCGACTTCACCCGGAGCAGCGCCCGCATCGCCCGCGACGTCGCCGAGGAGGCGGGGCTGTCCCCGGCCGCCACCGAGACGCTGTGCACCGCGATCACGCTGCACCTCGGCCCGGACGTCCCGCTCGCGCACGGCCCGGTGGCCCACCTGCTGGCCGCCGGCGCCGGCGTGGACGTCGTCGGGGTGCGTGCCTGGCGGCTGCCGCCGGACCTCCGCTCCGGAGTGGTGGAACGGCATCCCCGGCTCGGGTTCGAGGACGAGTTCGCCGCGGCGCTGCGCGTCGAAGCGGCCCGCGTGCCCCGGGGGCGGGTGGCGTTCCTGCGCAGGTACGGGGCCCTCGACCTCGCGATCAGGCTCGCGCCCTTCCGCGGCTGACCCGCCGTGGCCCCGGTCCACCGCTCCCCGGGGGGCGCCGGAGCACTCACCGACCCGGACGGCACCCGCTCGTCGAGGTGGTGCCGGTGCCGGCTGGAGGACACCTCGTCCTCGTGTCCCGCCGCTCGGAGGACCGCTCGGGCGTGGCGTGCGCGAGTACGGTCGGCCCAGCCGACCGTGGGGTGGTGGTGGCCGTGGTGCGTGCTCCTGACGCCCGCGCCGCTGCCAGGAACGGTGCTGGAGCGAGCGGGCTCGGACTCGACGACCTGATCAGGACGGTCGACCTCCTGCCGTTCGGCGTCGCCCTGTTCACCCGCGATCTACGGGTCCTGCACGTCAACCCGGCGGGTCGCGCTCTGGCCGGCGCAGGGCACGACCCGCTGGTGGGACGGACGGCGCCGCCGCTCCCCACAGGGCCATCCCACCCCGGCGACGGACGACGCGTGGTCGACTCCTGCGACACCCCGGTCGACGTCCAGGGGCGACGCCTCGTGGTGCGCGTGTTCCGGGACGCCACCGCGGAACGGCGTGCCGTACGCGAGCGGGCCACGCTCGGCCACGTCGCCGCCCGGGTGGCGACGGCCGAGTCGCTGGAGGCCACGCTCGACACCGTCGCCGCCTGCCTGGTGGAGTCCACCGGGATGAGCGGTGCTGCCGCCATCGTCTTCGACGGTGAGCCGACCCGTCTGCGGGTCGCCGGGACCGCGGGCCTGCCGCCGGACTACGCCGAACGGTTCCAGCGGGCGCTGGCGTCCGGCATCGGCGTCCTGCCCGCGGTGTCGGCCTGGCGGAGCCGCCGCACAATAGTGGTGGACCGGACCCGCGACGAACCGGTCCTCCGGACGCTGGAGGACCTGGACGACGACCTGCCGTGGCGCAGCATCGCCTCCTTCCCGATGATCGCCCGCGGCCATCCGGTCGGTGCCGTCAAGACCTTCTGGCCGGGCCCTCCTCCGGACGGGGACGAGCTCCGCTTCCTCGCCGCCGTCGCCGACCAGGCCGCCACCGCCGTGGACAACGCCCGGCTGGTCGCCGACACCGCCGCGTCCTCCCGCCGGGACGAGGCCCTGATCGCCGCCGGGCTGGCGCTGGCCTCCGAGTTGTCCCTGCCCGCGGTGCTGACCAAGATCGTCGAACTCGCCTGCGAGGTGGCCGACGCCCGGTACGGCGCCGTGGGGGTGCTCGGACCCGACGGTCGCCTCGAGGACTTCATCACCCACGGCATCCCCGCGCAGCAGCGTGCCGCCATCGGCCCCCTGCCCATCGGCCGGGGCATCCTCGGCGCCCTGACCTCCGACGCCCACCCGATGCGGCTGGGCCGCATCCAGGACGGCCCGCGCTCGGTGGGCTTCCCGCCACACCACCCGCCGATGACCTCGTTCCTGGGGGTGCCGATCACCGTGCGCGGCCGGGTCTACGGCAACCTCTACCTCACGGAGAAGCGCGGGGAGTCGGAGTTCACCGACGACGACGAGCGCGCGGTGGTCACCCTCGCCGCGCAGGCCGGTGTCGCGATCGAGAACGTCCGCCTGTTCGACGAGGCGCAGCAGCGACTCGCCCTCGAGGCCCGGCACCGCCTCGCCCGTGAACTGCACGACTCGGTGTCCCAGGCGCTGTTCTCCATGACGTTGGAGACCCGGGGTGCCCAGCTGCTGCTGGAGCGCGCCGGCCTGGCCGCCGACGGGCCACTCGGGGAGCGGTTGGCCAACCTGCGGCAACTGACGCAGGGGGCGCTCGCGGAGATGCGGGCGCTGATCTTCGAGCTGCGCCCGGAGGCGCTGCGGGAGGAGGGTCTCACCGCCGCCATCCGCAAGCAGGCGGAGGGGATCAGCGCGCGCACCGAGATCACCGTCGAGGTCCGCCTACCGACGAGGCCCATCCCCCTGCCGGGCGATGTCGAGGAGCAGGTCTACCGGCTGGTGCAGGAGGCCCTCGCCAACGTCGCCAAGCACTCCGCGGCCCGCCGTGCCGTCGTGCGGCTGCGTTGCCGGCACAGCGGGCACGAGCTGCTGGTGGAGGTGACCGACGACGGCGTGGGCTTCGACGCGTCCTCCTCCCAGCCCGGCCATCTCGGCCTGCACACGATGGCGCAGCGCATGGAGCAGCTCGGTGGCTCCCTCCTGGTGGACTCGCGTCCCGGACGGGGCACACGGATCTCCGCCACGGTCCCCCTGTCCCCCGAGGGACCCGGATGGCCGTGACGGCCGGGACGCCACCGGCGGAGGGACGGCCATGACCGGACCTGCAGGGTGCGGCGACCCCATCCGGGTCTGCCTCGTCGACGACCACGCGGTGGTGCGGCGGGGGCTGCGCGGCTACCTCGAACTCGTCGAGGACGTGGAGATCGTCGGCGAGGCCGCCGACGGACGCGCGGCCCTCGATCTGGTGGCCGCACTGGTCGCCGGCGGAGGAGCTCCGCACGTGGTGCTGATGGACCTGCTGATGCCCGGCACGGACGGGGTCACCGCCACGCGGCTGCTCACCCAGCGGTACGACGGGGTCGCCGTCGTGGCCATGACCAGCTACAGCGAGGTCGACCGGATCCGCAGCGCCCTGGAGGCCGGTGCCTCGGGCTACCTGCTCAAGGACGCCGAGGCCGACCAGGTCGTCGACGCCATCCGCCAGGCCCACCGCGGTGAGATGCCGCTGGGACCGGCGGTCGCCCGCCAGCTCGCCCGCGCCGTCAGCGCACCCGGCCGAACGGCACTCGACACCCTCACCGCCCGCGAGCACGAGGTTCTCGTCCTGCTCGCCACGGGGCTGTCGAACCGGGAGATCGCCCGCCGGCTGTCCATCAGCGAGCGCACTGCCCGCACCCACGTCAGCAACATCCTGGACAAGCTGGGGCTGCGGTCGCGCACGCAGGCGGCGCTGTACGCGATCCAGCACGGCCTGGCACCCGCGTCCCCGTAGTCCGCCTCCGACATTCCTCCCGGCCTTGGCAGGACATTGCGCCGATGTCGCCTGCCCTGGCGCGTGGTGGGCTCGTGGCAGGCACTCCGGTCCAGGGGGCAGTGTGAGGGTGCTGATCGCCGCTCGGGACGTCCGCGTCCGGCGGGCCCTGTCCAGGCTGCTGGAGCTGGGTGGAGGCCACATCGTCGGCGCGACCGACGCGCTGCGCACGTTGCCGGAGCTGGACGCCCGGGTCGGCCCCGACGTGGTGGTCCTGGAGCTGGACCCGCGCGAGGCCCCGCGGGACCTGCAGGTCGTCGAGGAACTCGCCCGTCGGGGGCGCGCGGTGATCGCCGTGTCCAGCGGGTCGGCACGGTGTCCCGACGTCCTGGCCGCCGGTGCCCGGGCCTGTCTGGACGAGGACGTCGACTTCCCCGACCGGCTCGCCCAGGCGGTCCGGGCGGTGGCCGGACAGCCGTCATCCCCTCCCCCGGCGTGAGGGACGGGTCCACGGGACTACGTCAAAGATCCCCCTCCGGTCCGGTCATCACGCCGATGACCGGCCACGGTCGCAGCTCCAGACTGCTGCTGGACACCAGAGCGGACCCCAGGTCACGAGGACCGCCTGCGGCCACTCGCCCTCCGGAGGGCCGGCATGACACGACCGACCGGCGGGCCCCGGTACGACCCCTCCCCCGACCAGCTGATGGACGTGATCGTCGTCGGCGGAGGCCAGGCCGGACTGGCGATGGCCTGGCACCTGGCCCGGCAGGGTCTGCGGTTCGTCGTCCTGGAGGGCGCCGACGAGGTGGGCCGGTCCTGGCGCGACCGGTGGGACTCGCTGCGCCTGTTCACCTCGGCACGGTTCGACTCCCTGCCCGGTATGGCCTTCCCCGCGCCGGCCGACACCTACCCGGGCAAGGACGCGGTCGCCGACTACCTGCAGGCCTACGCGGCCGCCTTCGGCCTCCCGGTCCGCACGGACAGCCGCGTCCTCCGCCTGGACCGGACCGCCGAGGGGTTCGAGCTGCGGACCGCCGACGCGGTGTGGGGGGCCCGCCAGGTCGTGGTCGCCACCGGGCCGTTCCAGGTGCCCGCCGTGCCTCCGCTGGCGGCAGGGCTGGACGCCGCGGTGACCCAGCTCCACAGTGCGGACTACCACCGTCCGGCGCAGCTGCCGGATGGAGCGGTGCTGGTGGGCGGCGGCAACTCCGGCCTGCAGATCGCCGAGGAGTTCGTCGCCGTGCGCCCGGTGGACGTCGCGGTGGGCGCCAGCCTGCCGATGCTGCCCCAGCGGGTCCTGGGCCGGGACCTGTTCTGGTGGCTCACCCGCCTCGGCGCGATGCGGGTGACCACCGGCTCCCGGCTCGGCCGGCGGATGCAGGCGCGCGGTGAGTTCGTCATCGGCACCGACCGCGACCGGCTGCAGCAGGCCGGGGTCCGGTTCCGGCCCCGGCTGACCGGCGCCGACGGGCGCACCGTGCGGTTCGCCGACGGCAGCGCCCTCGACGTCGACGTCGTCGTCTGGGCGACCGGCTACCGCAGCGATCACACCTGGATCCAGGTGCCGGGGGTGTTCCACGACGGACGGATCGTCCACCGGCGCGGCGTCACCGACGTCCCGGGGCTGTACGTCCTGGGCCTGCCCTGGCAGCACACCCGCGGCTCCGCGCTGCTCGGCTTCGTGCAGGAGGACGCCGCCCACCTCGCCGAGCACATCCGCCACTCCGGCACCAGCCGACGCGCGGCGCCGGCGGACGCCCGGAGCCGTCAGCCCCACCCCTGAGAAGGAGAGACGCCATGACCGCGACCATCACCGCCCGGATGCTCGACACCTACCCGAAGGACCTCGGCGGGGTCGACCGGGAACGGATGCGGGTCTGCATCGACGCGTGTCTCGAGTGCGCCGAGGCGTGTACCGCGTGCGCCGACGCCTGCCTCAGCGAGGACATGGTGGCGGAGCTGACCACGTGCATCCGCACCTGCACCGACTGCGCCGACGTCTGCGGGACCACCGGCCGGGTGCTGTCCCGTCACACCGGCTACGACGCCAACCTGACCCGCGCCGTGCTCGCGGCCTGCGCGACCGCCTGCCGCGCCTGCGGCGACGAGTGCTCGCGGCACGCGTCCATGCACGACCACTGCCGCATCTGCGCCGAGGCGTGCCGCCGCTGCGAGCAGGCCTGCCGCGACCTCATCGCCGCGCTGGGCTGACGCGGACGACGCCTTCGTTCCGGACCTGCTGAGAGAGGAACGAGCCGTGACAGAGAACCGAACGCCGTACCCGGTCCGCGTGGACGCGTCCGAGGGCTCCGACGCCTCCCGGGGGCTGTGGCTGGTCAAGTGGTTGCTGCTCATCCCGCACTACGTCGTGCTGGCCTTCCTGTGGTTGGCCTTCTCGGTCGTCAGCGTGATCGCCTTCTTCGCCATCCTGATCACCGCGCGCTACCCGCGTGGCCTGTTCGACTTCAACCTCGGCGTGATGCGCTGGAGCTGGCGGGTGCACTACTACGGCTACGGAGCCAACGGCACCGACCGCTATCCGCCGTTCACCCTCGCCGACGTGCCCGACTACCCCGCCCACCTGGACGTCGCCTACCCGCAACGGCTCTCGCGGGGCCTGGTCTTCGTGAAGTGGCTGCTCGCCGTCCCGCACTACCTGGTGCTGGCGGTCTTCGTCGGGGGCGGGCTGTGGTTGACCACCCGCGGCGGAACGGACGATGCCTGGGACGACTGGAGCGCCGGCGGCGGCCTGGTCGGCCTGCTCGTGTTCATCGCCGCGGTCGTGCTGCTGTTGACCGGTCGCTATCCGCGGCCGCTGTACGACTTCGTCCTCGGCATGGACCGGTGGGCGGTGCGGGTAGCGGCGTACGTCGGGCTGATGACCGACCGGTACCCGCCCTTCCGCCTCGACCTGGGCGGACCGGATCCCGGCTCCGTCCCCGCGGCGCCGCCCCCGCCGCCGTCACCGGCCGGAGCCCCGGCCGCACCCGGCGGAACCCCGGCCCCCCCGGCCGCGGCCACCCCGGGTGCGACCGGTCCCACCGCCGGCATCCGCGCCTAGCACCCTGCGGGTGGCGCCGGGCGACGCCCCCTCCGGCGGCGGCCGCCGCCCACCCCTCGAGAACGACGACACCGAAGGGTTACGGCATGAGCGCCCCTGCCTCCATCCCGCCGTCGGCGGCACCCGCGACGGACGCGATGCGGCGGACCTCCCTGGCCGCCGGCGTCCTCTACCTCGTCACGTTCGTGTCCGTGCCCACCCTCGCGCTGTACCAGGACGTGCGGGGAGAGGCCGGCTTCGTCCTGGGCGCCGGCAGCGACACCGGGGTGCTCCTGGCGGCCTTCACCGAGGTCGTCGTCGCCCTCGCCGGCATCGGCACCGCCGTGGTGCTGTTCCCGGTGGCGCGGCGGGTCAGCGAGGTGGCCGCCGTCGGCTTCGTGGCCTCCCGGGTCGTGGAGGGCGCGCTGATCGTCGTCGGCGTCGTCAGCGTGCTGACGCTGCTCACCCTGCGCGCCGACGTCGCCGGCACGGCCGGCGCCGACCCGGCCGCGCTGGTCACGACCGGCCACGCCCTGAGCGCGGTCTACGACTGGACGTTCCTGCTCTCGCAGAGCCTGATGCCGGTGTTCAACGCGCTGTGCCTGGGCTACGTGCTGTACCGCGCCCGGCTGGTGCCGCGGGTCCTGCCCGTCCTCGGGCTGGTCGGCGCGCCGCTGCTGATGGCGTCCGACGTCGCGGTCTTCTTCGGCGTGTACGACCGCGCGGCGCCGATCGCCGTCCTCGCCGCGCTGCCGATCGCGGTCTGGGAGTTCTCCCTCGGCGTGTACCTGACCGTCCGGGGCTTCCGGCCCGCCGCGGTCACCGCGCTGCGGTCCGCGCCGACCGCCGACCTCGACGATCCCTCCCCGGTCCCTCCCCCGCGGACCGGCGAGGAGCCCCTCGCTGAGCGAGGTGCCGTGACCGGATGACGGCGATGAGCCACCCGACGCCGCGGTGGCCGTCTCGTGCTCCCGGCTCCTGGTGTCCCGGGACCGGCGACCACACCGGCCTCCACCCCTGCTCGCTCGACGACGGGAGACCCGCACCATGATCAGCGCCGGGGACCACGCCGTCCGGGTGACCGGGTCCACCGCCCACGATCCGTGGACCGACGCCCCCGGCGGCACGGTCGAGCGTCCCCTCGCCGACAGGACCGGCGGCGGACGGCGATGACCGCGTCCGCTCGCGCCTCGGACGTGCAGGGGCCGGGAGCCGGCCCCGCCGTCCACGGCCGCGGGCTGCGTACACCGGTGGCCTGGGGCGTCGTCTGGGGCGGCCTGCAGGCCGCATCCCCACTGGGCCTTCCCTGGCTCGACGCGGCGACCGTCTACGCGCTGGGGCTCGTGCTGATCGCCGCGGTCTACATCGGCTTCGCCGTCGCCGACGGGCATCGGCACGTCCTGGTCGTCGAGACGGCCGTGGCGGCTGCCTTCGTCGTCGTCGCGGCGGCAGGGGTGACCGGATCGGCCTGGCTGCTCGTGGCCGGTCTGGCCGCCCACGGCCTCAAGGACCTCGGGCAGCACCGCACCGGCTTCGTCGCGAACACCCGCTGGTGGCCACCGTTCTGCGCCACCGTCGACTTCGTCGCGGCCGCCCTCATCGCCGTCGCCCTCATCGCCGACATCCGGATCGGCTGGTGACCCGCGCGCCCGGCCACGACGGCGCCGCAGCACCGCACCACGGAAGGAGCAGGACCGCCATGACGACCACCGCACGTCCCGCCCGCCGTCCCCCGTCCCCCGACGGCCCTCCCGCCGTGGGCCACGGGGTGCACACCGGACCCACCCGCCGGATCGTCGCCGGCTCCCACGTGCACCGGCTGGGCGGTGCTCGCCGTGCTGTCGACCCGGATGACCGACCAGCCCCAGCGATGGGCCTCCGTCCGGCCGCCGGGTGCGGACGGGCACGGCTCTCCCCACGGCCTGACGCCAACGACCAGGACGGAGTGTCGCCATGACCGACCAGCAACTCAGCAGGGCCCCGCGGCCCTCCGGCGGCGACGCCGGCGCCACGATGACCGCGATCGTCCAGGACCGCTACGGGCCGGCCCCCGAAGACGTCCTGCGGATCGCCCGCCTCGCGGTCCCCTCGGTCGCCGACGGCGAGGTCCTCGTCCGGGTGCACGCCGCCAGCGTCGACCGCGGCACCTGGCACGTGATGGCCGGCCTGCCCTACCCGATCCGCCTCGCCGGCTTCGGGCTGCGCCGGCCGAAGTACGCCAACCCGGGCCGGGCGCTGGCCGGCACGGTCCAGGCCGTCGGAGCCGGCGTGGACGACTTCGCCCCGGGCGACGAGGTCTTCGGCATCGGCTACGCCACCTTCGCCGAGTACGCCCGCGCCCCGGTCGGCAAGCTGGCCGCCAAGCCGGCGACACTCTCCTCCGCCCAGGCAGCCACCGTGCCCATCTCCGGGCTGACCGCGCTGCAGGCCGTCCGCGACCACGGCCGCGTCCAACCCGGCGAGCAGGTCCTCGTCATCGGGGCGTCGGGCGGCGTGGGCAGCTTCGCGGTGCAACTCGCCAAGTCCGCAGGTGCCGATGTCACCGGCGTGAGCAGCACCGGGAAGGTCGACGAGGTACGCGCCCTCGGCGCCGACCACGTCCTCGACTACACCCGCGAGGACATCACCGACGGGCGCCGCCGCTACGACGTCGTCCTCGACATCGGCGGCAACCGGCGACTCTCCCGGCTGCGCCGAGTCCTTGCCTCCCGGGGACGGCTGGTCATCGTCGGTGGGGAGAACGGCGGACGGTGGCTGGGCGGGACCGACCGGCAGATCCGGGCCCGGCTGCTGTCGGTGTTCGTCCGCCAGCAGCTGGGCACGTTCATCAACAAGGAGAACGCGCGGGACCTCCACACCCTGCGGGAGATGATCGACGCCGGCACCCTCACCCCGGCCGTGGACCGGGCCTACCCGCTCGACGAGCTCCCCGCGGCCATCCGGTACCTGCTGGACGGCCACACCCGCGGCAAGATCGTCGTGGCGATCCACGACCCGGACGGGTCCTGACGCCCGACTGGAGCGCCCGGCCGCGGATCGGCCCGGTGCTGACGAGGGCGCGGGGAGTCCTGGTGCTCCGCCCGGTGGATCCACCGCGTGCTTCCCACTGCGTCGACGCCTCCGCCGTCGACCGGCTGCGCCGCGGTCGTCCCTCCGGTGCCCGGGACCCGGGCTGGCGACCCGGATCCCCGACGCAGGCCGTGCGAACGGTGGGGCTGGTGCAGTCCTCCGGGGTCCGGAGCGGGGCCGCCGCCGATCGGTGTCCGGCGTGCACCGACGTGCGGTCCGTCGACGGTGAGCCCGCCTTCTCCCTCCACCGGGACGAGCTCGAGGAGGTCGAGGTCGCGGTCTCCCGGTACCTGGGCAGCTGACCGGACCGGTCCGGGACCCACGCGGGCCGCCCCGGGACAGTTCCTGAACCCCCAGGTCAGGACAGCCTCAGTTTGCTGGCGGGGTCCGCCGGGGGCTGTCACCCTGAGGTCCATGACGACGATGCAGGAACTCCCCCAGGTCCAGGACTGCTCCGTGGCCAGCTGTTCCTACAACGCGGGATCCAGCTGTCACGCCGGGGCCATCACCGTCAGCGGCGACCACGCCCACTGCGGCACCTTCGTCGAGATCTCCTTCCGGGGCGGCCTCGACCGCACCGGCATGGTGGGCGCCTGCCACCGCTCCGACTGCCGGCACAACCAGCAGCTCGAGTGCACCGCGCCGGGCGTCCGTGTCGGCCCGGGTGCCGACGCCGCGGACTGCCTGACCTACGAGGCCAGGTAGTCGAACCCGCCCACCGGCTCGAGAGACAGCGCTCCCCCGGCGGAGCGCAGCGCCCCGTCGGCGAACGACAGCGCGGCCACCGGGTCGGCGTCGTCCACGAGGACGGCGCGCCCGGGGGCGGCGACCGAACGGACGGCGCTGAGCACCGCGCGCCGGTCGGTCGACGACAGCCCGTCGGTGAGCCGGTCGACCAGCACGATCGAGGCGTCGCCGCGACGGGCCTCCTCCACCGCGGCCAGCCGCGGGCCGACGCCCTCGCCCGACGTCGGCGACAGCCGCTGGACCGGGACGGAGCCGTGCCCGGAGGCGCAGCGGCCGGTGCTCTCGTCGAGAGCGGTCATGACCTGTCGCCGGGCGTTCTCGGAGCCCATGAGCACGGTCATCTGACCGAGCGGCAGCCGCAGTCCCATCGAGCCTCCACGAATCGGGATAGGCAAGCCTAACCTGCTCTCCGCGGAGGCGTCCAGCGCCCGCCCGGTCACCCGCGGGCGCCCGCGAGGAGTCGGCATGGCACGGGTCCTCCTCGCCGGTGGCACCGGCGCCGTCGGCCGCCCGGTGCTGCCGCTGCTCGCCGCCGGCCACCAGGTCACCGCGACCACCCGCGCGCCCGAGCGGGCCGGGGCGCTGCGCGCCGCCGTCACCGCCGCCCGCCCGGACGTCGTCGTCCACCAGCTCACCGCGCTCGCCACCCCGGCGCGGGACTGCGGCTCCTGGCTGGTCGACACCAACCGGCTGCGCGCCGAGGTCACCCCCATCCTCGTCGACGCCGCCGCCGCCGTCACCGTCACCGCCGTCGAGCGCGGGGCGCCGGGGGTCTACGACGTGGTCGACGACGACCCGGCGCCGATGCGCGAGTGGGTGCCCCACCTCGCCCGGCTGCTCGGTGGCCCGGAGCCGTCGGTCGTGCCCGCCGACGTCGCCGAGCGGGAGATCGGCCCGCAGGCGGTCTACTACGGCACCCAGCTGCGCGGCGCGTCCAACGCGCGGGCCCGCCGCGAGCTCGGCATGCAGCTGCGCCACCCGAGCTGGCGGGAGGGCTTCCGCGCGGTCTTCGGCGCGGCCTGAGACGGGCGGTCAGGGGCGCAGCACGTGGCCGACGAAGGTGTCCAGCCGCCGGCGCAGCTCGGCGACCCGCTCGGGGACGACCTCCTCGGGGTCGCGCTCGCGCAGCCACGGCGGGATCTCGGTCCGGACGCGGGAGGAGCAGCCGAGGTCGGCGCAGACGTACTGGCCGACCGTGTTGCCGTTGCGGCCGGCCTCCCCGGCGCGGCGGGCGGTGAACAGCGAGACGTCCGCGCCGGTCTGCGTGGTCTGGCAGAGCAGGCACATCGCCGACGTGCGGGCGGACATCGCCGTGTCGGCGGCGCGCAGGGCGATGCCGAGCGGGCGGCCCTCCCGCCACAGGACGGCGTAGCCGCGCAGCGGGGCCCGGGCGTCCCGCCAGCCCAGGAAGTCCAGGTCCTCCCACGGCAGGTCGGACAGGCCGGCCGGCAGAGTGGCCGCCGCGGCCTCGCCGCGGGAGCAGTTGACGAACGAGCTCCGGATCTGGGGCTCGGTGAGGGGGTCCACGGTGGTCCTCCGGACGTGGGTCGTGCGCGGGCCGGCCCCCGCGGGGCGGTGCGGCGGGCCCGGTCGGGTCTCCCCCAGGGTGCGGCGCCCCGCTGCGCCGGTCGTCCTCCGCGCGTGCCGTCCTCCCCTCCTCCCCGCGGAGGACGGCGCGGCGCGGCCTCCTGCGCGCGGGCGGCTCAGGAGGTGGAGGGCCGGACGATCCCCCGCTCGTAGGCCAGCACCACGGCCTGCACGCGGTCGCGCAGGCCGAGCTTCATGAGCACGTTGCTGACGTGGGTCTTGACGGTGGTCTCGCTCAGCACGAGCTCCGCGGCGATCTCGGCGTTGGACATGCCCCTGGCCACCAGCAGCAGGACCTGGTGCTCGCGCTCGGTGAGCCCGTCCAGGGACGGCGGGTCCTGCCCGGCGGCCGGCAGCAGCCGGGCGAAGCGGTCGAGCAGGCGGCGGGTGACGCGCGGCGCGACGACGGCCTCGCCCCGGTGGACGACGCGCACGGCGTCGACGAGGTCCTCCGCGGGCACGTCCTTGAGCAGGAAGCCCGAGGCGCCGGCCCGCAGGGAGTCGACGACGTACTCGTCGAGGTCGTAGGTGGTCAGCACCAGCACGCGGGGTGGCTCGGCCAGCTCGGCCAGCCGCCGGGTCGCCTCGACGCCGTCCATGCGGGGCATGCGGATGTCCATGAGCACGACGTCGGGGCGCAGCGCCCGCACCTGGGACAGCGCGACCTCGCCGTCGCCGGCCTCGCCGACGACCTCGACGTCCGGCTCGGACTGCAGGATGAGCCGGAAGCCGGTGCGCAGCAGCGGCTGGTCGTCGACCAGCAGCACCCGGATGGTCACGCGGCACTCCTCGACGTCGGCAGGGTGGCGGTGACGGTGAACCCGCCCCCGCCGCGCGGTCCGGCGCACAGCCGCCCGCCGTAGGCCGCGACGCGCTCGGCCAGCGAGCGCAGCCCCCGGCCCTCGGACTCCCCGTCCCGCGCGCCGCGGCCGTCGTCCTCCACGGCCAGCGACAGGCTCCCGGGGCGCCAGTGCAGCACGACCGTCGCCGCGGCCCGGCCGGCGTGCTGCTGGCAGTTGCGCAGCGCCTCCTGCACGAGGCGGTAGGCGGTCAGGGCGACGCCGGGCTCGACCTCGGCCGCGGTGCCGACGGACACCAGCTCCACCGGCAGGCCGGCGGCCCGGGCCGAGGCCACCAGGTCGTCGATGTCGGCCAGGCCCGGCTGCGGCCGCAGGTCGGCGGCGTCGTCGCTCGGGCGCAGCACGCCGAGGATGCGCCGCATGTCGGCGATCGCGTCCTGCCCCGTCCGCTCCACCGTGCGCAGCAGGTCCTCGGCGGTGTCCGGGTCGCTGCGCAGCAGGCGCCGGGCGGCGGCGGTCTGCACGGTCAGCGCCGTCAGGCCGTGGGTGACCAGGTCCTGCATCTCGCGGGCGACGGCGGCCCGCTCGTCGACCTCTCCGGCCCGGCTGCGGGCCTCGCGGGCCTCCAGCAGGGCGCGGTTGCGCTCCTCCAGGCCGGCGGTGTGCTCCCGCCGCAGCCGCACAGAGCGGCCCACGCCGAAGCCGGTGCCCAGCAGCAGCCCGTTGCCGAACCAGTCCGCCAGGGAGGCCTCGAAGGGGCCGGTGACCAGGACGACGGCGGCCAGCAGGCCCGCGCCCGCGGTGGCGACGGCGCTCTGCCGCAGCGGGCGGCCGGCGGCGACCGTGTAGGTGACCAGCAGCGGGGCGAGGGTGGCCACGCTCTGCGCGTAGCCCTGCTGCACGGGCAGCAGGGAGGCGACCGAGGCCACCGCCAGGGCCGCCAGCGGCCAGCGGGTGCGGACGGCCACCGCCGCGCCGGAGAGCACGGCCAGCCCGACGCTGAGGGCGTCGGGCTCCCGGAAGTCGTAGTCGACGAACGTCGGGGCCGACCACAGCGCCAGGGTCGCGAACAGGGCGACCAGCGCGCCGAGGACGACGTCCTCCCGTGCGCCCCAGTGCCAGCGCGGGGTGCCGGGGCGGACACCGGGAGGCTGCACGCGGCCACGCTAGGCGGCGACCGCGCGCCGGCGCCTCCTCCGTGCGGACCGGATCCCCCGCCGGCCTCGTCCCCGAGGAGGAGGCCGGCCGTGTCGCGGTTTCCGTCCGGTGCTGTTCCGCTGGCTATCCTGTGCGGTCGTGGACCACCGGGGCGCCGCCGCGCCCGAGCAGCAGCAGCCGGCGGCGGCCGTCCCCGCGCCCCGCACCGGGTCGCCGGCTCCCGACCGCACCGACGGCGGGGCCGTGCTCCGCGCGCTGGGACTCGACGCGCTCGTGGACCTCCTCGAGTCCGCGAACTACGGCGTCTGCATCACCGGGGAGGACCACAGCTGGGTGTACCTGAACCCGGCGGGTGCCGCGGTGATCGGCCGACCGTTCGCCGAGCTGGCCGGTCAGGACTACCTGCAGTCCTTCGCCGAGCACGAGCGGGCCGCGCTGCTGGAGCTCGAGCACGACCAGCGGGCGGGTGACACCGGCTTCTACGCCAACACCGTCGTCCGGCCGGACGGGACCGAGGTCGGGATCACCTGGTCGGGCTCGGTGCTGCGCGTCGGCGACCGGGAGCTGGCCCCGGCGGTGTTCCACCCGACCTTCGGGCTGGGCCCGTCCGACGCCGACGCCGTCGTGCCCGGCGCGGCCGCGGCCGGCATCGCCGAGGGCGCCCCGGTCGAGGAGGTGCTGGCCAGCCTGGCCCGGGAGGCCGTCGACCGCTCGCGCGCCCTGGGCTGCCTGCTGCTCGCCGAGGCCGACGAGTCCGACGAGGGCCGGCTGCTGCTGCGCGCGTCGGCCGGCCTCCCGCCGGGGACCGCCGACGCCGTCGCCGAGGCCGGCCCGAGGACGGGCGACCTCCCGGGCGGGGAGCTGCTGACCGCCGGCCGCCTGCTGCTGCTCTCCGACGGGCGGCAGCGGCTGGAGCGCTCGTCGCCCCGGCTGGCCGAGCACCTGGCCGGGCTGTGCTGGCAGGGCGCGGCCGCCCTGCCGCTGCACCGCGGCGGGCGCACCGTGGGGTGCCTGCTGCTGCTCATGCCGGCGTCGGTGACCGCCCCGACCAAGTCGGAGCTGACGTCGTGGTCGGCGCTGGGCGCCCACGCCTCGGTCGCGCTGGCCGACGAGCAGCTGCGCGCCCAGGCCGCCGAGCTGGAACGCCGGCGCCTGGGCCGGGACCTGCACGACTCGCTGAGCGCCTCGCTGTTCTCCCTGCACGCCCGTGCCCAGGCCGTGCGGCGCGGCCTGGCGGCCGGGGACGCGGAGCTCGTCGCGGCGGCGGCCCGGGACCTGGAGGAGCTGTCCCGCCAGGCGGTCGCCGAGCTGCGGGCCACCGTCACCGGCATCCGCGGGGGGTCCCCGGACCTGACCGGCGCGCTGGGCGACCTGGCCCGCACCTGCACCGCCCGCGACGGCCTGCCCGTGCGCCTGCGGGTGGCCGCGGACCTGCCGGCGGTGGGCGCCGGGCCCACCGAGCACCTGGTGCGCATCGCCGCCGAGGCGCTGCACAACTGCGTCAAGCACGCCCGGGCCGGCAGCGCCGAGCTGGCGCTGGAGGTGCGGGGCTCGGAGCTCGTGCTCACCGTCGCCGACGACGGCCGGGGCTTCCACCCGGCGGCGCCGCGCGGCGGCGGGCACGGGCAGCGGACGATGCGGGAGCGGGCGCTGCTGTGCGGCGGGTGGCTGCACGTGGACAGCGCGCCCGGGCGGGGCACGCGGCTCGTCGTCCGCGTGCCCCTCCCGGGCTGACCCACCTCAGCAGGACCGCCTCAGCGGGACCGGCTCACGCCGTGGCGATGGCGTCGAGCACCTGCAGCCGCGCCGCCCGCCGGGCCGGCCAGACCGCGGCCACCACGCCGATGAGCGCCCCGAGGACCAGGGAGCCGGCCAGCTGAGCACCGGGGACGACCAGCTCGGTGATGCCCTGGTCGGCCAGCGCGCGGGTCAGCCCCACCCCGAGCACCAGGCCCAGGCCCAGACCCAGCACCGCCCCGTACACCGAGATGAGCACCGCCTCCAGCCGCACCGTGCGGCGCAGCTGCCTGCGGTCCATGCCGACGGCGCGCAGCAGGCCGATCTCCCGCGTCCGCTCCAGCACCGACAGCGCCAGGGTGTTGACGATCCCGAGGACGGCGATGAGGACCGACAGCACCAGCAGCGCGTTGATGAGCATCAGCACCTGGTCGACCTGCGCCTTCTGCTCACCGGCGAACTCGTCGCGGTCCTTGAGGCCGACGACCGGGTAGGCCTCGACGACCGTCTCCAGCGCCGCGCGGGCCGCCGCCACGTCGGTCCCGTCGGCGAGGACCACGTAGACGTAGCGGTCCAGGGCCGGCCCGCCGAGGGCGGCGTCGGTGTCCAGGGACAGGACCATCGAGCCGACCGCCTGGTTGGCGGCGTAGACCCCGCCGACGGTGAGCTCGGTCCGCTGCCCGCCGGCCGACTCGGCCGCGACGGTGTCGCCGACCTCCCAGCCGTGCTCGGCAGCGGTGGCCTCGTCGACCAGCAGGCCGCGCCCGGCCAGCCCGTCGCTGCCGCCGGTGAGGTACTCCAGGGTGAGCCCGCGGTCCAGGGTGGCCGCGTCGACGGCGGCGGCGAAGGTCTCCTCCCCGTCCAGTCGCACCTGGGTGAACCGCTGCTGCAGGACGGCGTCGACCTCCGGCAGCCGCCGCAGCCGGTCGGCGACCTCGGGGGTGAACGGCTGACCCACGGCGGTGGAGACGACGTAGTCGGCGAGCACCGTGTCGTCGACGAGGGCCTCGACCGAGGCGTTGGCCGACGCGCCGAGGATGCCGAAACCGGTCACCAGCGTCAGCCCGACCATCAGCGCGGACGCCGTCGCCGCGGTCCGGCGCGGGTTGCGCCGGGCGTTGTCGCGAGCCAGCCGGCCGGCCGTGCCCGCCAGCCGCGGCAGCGGCGCACCCAGCACCCGGACGACGGGCCGGGCCAGGACCGGGCTGAGCGCGACCGCGCCCAGCACCAGGGCCAGCCCGCCGACCCCGACGAACGCCGGGGCGTCACCGCTGTCGCCGGTGGCCACGCTGCCGGCCAGGGCACCGGCGGCGACGGCGACCAGCGCGACGCCGACCCCGGTCCGGCGGCGCAGCGACCGCTCCACCGCCACGTGGTCGTCGCGCATGGCGGCGACCGGCGGGGTGCGGGCCGCCCGCCGGGCGGGCACCCAGGCCGCGAGCACGGTCACGACGACGCCGACGGCGTAGGACCACACCACCGTGCCCGCCGACAGCACCAGGTCGCCGTCGAGCGTGAGCCCGAACGTGCCGAACAGCGCCCGCAGCCCGGTCGCGATGCCGAACCCGCCGGCCAGGCCGGCCGTGGCGCCGACGACACCGAGGACGACGGCCTCCAGCAGCACCGAGCGGGTGACCTGCCCCCGGCCGGCGCCGAGGGCCCGCAGCAGCGCGAGCTCCCGGGTGCGCTGTGCGACCAGCATCGAGAACGTGTTCAGGATGATGAAGCTGCCGACGAACAGGGCGATGACGGCGAAGGCGGTGAGCAGCACGGTGATGAACGACAGCCCCTCCTCGAGGGCCGCGGACTGCTCGTCGGCCTGCTGCTGCGCCGTCTGGACCGTGTAGCCGTCGCCGACCGCGGCGGCGACCCGGTCGGCGAGCTCGTCGTGGGAGACGTCCTCGGCGGCGGCCACCTGGATACCGCTGAAGCCGTCGCCGACGCCCGTCAGCTGCTGGGCGGTGGCCACGTCGAAGGCGGTGAGCGAGGCGCCGGCCAGGCCGCCGTCCTCCCCGAAGGTGAAGACGCCGACGACGGTGGCCTCGACCCGGGGACCGGGGGTCAGCAGCGTCACCCGGTCGCCGACCGCGTAGCCGGCCTCCGCGGCGCTGCCGCTGTCGAGCGCCACCTCGCCGGCGCGCTCGGGGGCCCGGCCCGCGGTCAGCTCGCCGGTGTCGAGCCCCGGCGCGCTGGTCCAGCTGATCCCGATGCCGGGCGCGCCGCCGGTGTCGAGCACCTCCCCGGCGGGGGTCAGCAGGTAGACGCCCTGGGCCTGCACGTAGCCCTCGGCGGCGGCCACGCCGTCGACGGCGCGCACCTGCCCGACCAGCGCCCCGGGCACCGACAGCGTGCCCGCGGGGCCGTCGACGCCGTCGGTGCCGCCCTCCGGGGTCACGGCGACGTCGGACGCGGTGCTCTCGAAGAGGTCGGTGAAGGTCCGGTCGAGGGTGTCGGTGAAGATCATCGTGCCGGCGACGAAGGCGACGCCGAGCACGATCGCCACCGCCGACAGAGCCAGGCGCAGCTTGTGCGCCAGGAGGCTGCGCAGGGTCGCCCGCCGCATCTCAGCCCACCTCGACGATGCGGCCTGCGGCGTCGAACGCCTTCATGCGGTCGAGGACGCGCTCCGCGGTGGGGGCGGCCATCTCGTCGACGATGCGCCCGTCGGCGAGGAAGAGGACCCGGTCGGCGTAGGAGGCGGCCGCGGGGTCGTGGGTCACCATGACGACCGTCTGGCCCATCTCGCGCACCGAGGTCCGCAGGAAGGACAGCACCGCCGCGCCGCTGCGGGAGTCGAGGTTGCCGGTGGGCTCGTCGGCGAAGACCACCTGGGGACGGCCGGCCAGGGCGCGCGCGCACGCCACCCGCTGCTGCTGCCCGCCGGACAGCTCGGCCGGCCGGTGGCCGAGCCGGGGGCGCAGGCCGACCGCGTCGACGACGTGGTCCAGCCAGGCCTGGTCGGGGGTGCGCCCGGCGATGTCCATGGGCAGCGTGATGTTCTCCAGCGCCGTCAGCGTCGGCAGCAGGTTGAACGCCTGGAAGACGAACCCGATGCGGTCGCGGCGCAGGCGGGTCAGGCCCCGGTCGTCCAGGGCCGAGAGCTCGGTGTCGCCGATCCAGGCGGAGCCGGAGGTCAGGGAGTCCAGGCCGGCCATGCAGTGCATGAGCGTGGACTTGCCCGAGCCGGACGGGCCCATGATCGCGGTGAACTCGCCGTGGTGGAAGTCGACGTCGACGGCGTCGAGCGCCGTGACCCGGGTGTCGCCGCGGCCGTAGACCCGGGTCAGGGCCCGGCCGCGGGCGGCGGGCGTGCCGGCCGCCGTGGCGGGGACGGCCGGGGACGTCTGCTGGACCGGTGTCACGGTCTGGCTCCTCGAGGTGGTCGGGTGCCGCACCTGCTGCGGCGTCCCGAGCCTGGGGGAGCCCGCGCCGGTGCGGATCGGCCTGCGGGACGGTCGCCGGAGGGGTCCTCGAGGAGGAGGGCCGGTCCCCGCTCCTCCTCGCGCAGGAGACCCGGCCGGTCCGGCGGTCCGAGGCGTCCGGCGCACCCGCGGCCGGAGCATCGGGGTCGTGCCCTCCTCCGCTCCCCGGTTGCGGCCGTTCCTGGTGCCCGCCGCCCTGCTGGTCGCGGCCGCCGTGCTGCTGGTCGTGAACGACGTGCCGGGTCCCGACCTGGCCCGCTCGGTGGTGCGGGCGGTGGCCGACCGGCCCGGCTGGGTCCACCGGGGCGTGGAGGTGGTCAGCGAGGGCGGCCTGGTCGCCCTCGCCCTGCTGCTGGCCGCGGCGGCGTGGCGCCGGCGGACCCGGGTCGAGCCGGTGGCCACGGCGCTGCTCGCCGGGGTCGCGGTGGTCGCGGCGCTCGGCGTCAGCGAGGCGCTCAAGGCGGCGGTGGCGCAGGACCGGCCCTGCCGCACGGTCCCGGGACTGACCGCGCTGGTCGAGTGCCCGCCGCCGGGCGACTGGTCGCTGCCGAGCAACCACGCCACCCTGGCCGCCGCGCTGGCCACCGCGGTCGTGCTGCTGGCACCCGCGTGGTGGCGGGTCGCCGTCCCGCCGGCCCTGCTCGTCGGCGCGTCGCGGGTGGCGCTGGGCGTCCACCTGCCGCACGACGTCGTCGACGGGCTGGTCCTCGGGTCGGCGGTCGTCCTGGTCGTCGTCGTCGCGCTGCGGTGGCCGGCCGCCCGGCTCGCCGGCGCCCTGGCAGGGTCGGCCGGGAGGTCCCCGCTGCGGCGGGCCGGGACGGGGAGGGAGCCGTGACGGGCACGACGGTCCGCCGCGCGACGACGGCGGACGCGGCGGCCGTGGGGGACGTCCTCGCCGAGGCGTTCGACGCCTACCCGTGGACCCGCTGGGCGTTCGGGGAGCACCGCAGGCGCGAGCGGCTGCGGGAGCTCTACCGGCTGCAGGCCGGGCTGGCCGGTGCCGAGACGGGCGGCACGTGGGTCGCGGAGCGGGACGGCGCCGTCGTGGCGGCCGCGTGCTGGGCGCGGCCGGACGACCCGCCGCCGTCGGAGGCGACCCGGCGGCTCCTCGCCGAGCGGGTCCCCCTGCTGCTCGGCGACCGCGCCGCCGCGCTGGAGGAGGCCGAGACCGCCGCGGCGAGGGCGCGGCCGCCGGGGCCGCACTGGTTGCTGGGCTGCGTGGGCACCCTCCCGCGGGAGCGCGGGCGGGGCACCGCCTCGCAGCTGCTCGCCCCCGGGATCCGGGCGCTCGACGCCGAGGGTGCCGCCGCGGTGCTCGAGACGTCGTCCGCGGCCAACGTGCGCCTCTACCGGCGGCTGGGCTTCGGCGTCCGGGCCGAGCTCGACCCGCCCGGCGGCGCACCGCACGTGTGGGTGATGGAGCGTCCGCCCGGGCGCGGGCAGGCGCCTCCCCGCTGAGGGCGGCCGCGGTCCGCGGCGCAGGATGGGCCGGTGCGCGCGGTGGTGAGCAGGGTGGCCTCGGCGTCGGTGACCGTCGACGGCGCCGTCGTCGGGGAGGTCGGCCGGGGCCTGCTGGCGCTGGTCGGCGTCGGCCGGGACGACGACGCCGGCCGCGCCCGCGCGCTGGCCCGGAAGGTCCACGAGCTGCGGGTGTTCCCCACCGACGACGGCGCGCGCTCGGTCGCCGACCTCGGGCTGCCGGTGCTGGTCGTCAGCCAGTTCACCCTCTACGCCGACACGCGCAAGGGCCGCCGCCCGTCGTGGGACGGCGCGGCGCCCGGCGAGGTGGCCGAGCCGCTGGTCGGCGAGGTGGTTGCAGAGCTGCGGCGGCGCGGCTGCGAGGTGGCGACGGGGGTGTTCGGCGCCCGCATGGCGGTGGCCTCGGTGAACGACGGCCCGATGACCTTGCTGCTGGAGGTCTGATCCGGCGACGGACCGGGTACGGGTGGTGACAGAAGACACGCTCTGTGCGTTGCCTGTGAAGTCGGGCCGCGCGGAACACCAGGGCCCGTCGGGACCGTTGCACGGGGCGTAACACAACGGACGACAACGGACAACAGCGGGGTCCCGCCCGGACAGCGGCGCCCCACCCCAGACGCGGACGCACCACCGCCTCCGACAGCCGGCCGGTGCATCCGAACCACAGGCAAGGACGAAGACATCCCGTGACGCTCCTGCAGTCCTCCCCCAGTGACGCCCTCGAGGTCCGCTCGCCGCGACGCGAGCCGGACACCAGTGGCCTGGTGTCGACCGACCTGGTGCGCGTGTACCTCAACACCATCGGCAAGACCGCCCTGCTGACCGCCGAGCAGGAGGTCGAGCTGGCCAAGCGCATCGAGGCCGGCCTCTACGCCGAGCGGCTGCTCGCCGAGCGGCAGCTCACCCCTGCCCTGCAGCGGGACTACAAGGCGCTGGCCGTCGACGGCAAGGCCGCCAAGCGGCACCTGCTCGAGGCCAACCTGCGGCTGGTCGTCTCGGTGGCCAAGCGCTACACCGGGCACGGCATGACGTTCCTGGACCTCATCCAGGAGGGCAACGTCGGCCTCATCCGCGCCGTCGAGAAGTTCGACTACACCAAGGGCTTCAAGTTCTCGACCTACGCGACGTGGTGGATCCGCCAGGCGATCACCCGCGCGATGGCCGACTCCGGCCGCACCATCCGGCTGCCCGTGCACCTGGCCGAGCAGGTCAACAAGGTCGTGCGGACCCGCCGGCGGGTGCACCAGGAGCTCGAGCGCGAGCCCACCGCCGAGGAGCTCGGCCTCGAGCTGGACATGACCCCCGAGCGGGTCACCGAGCTGCTCGAGTACAGCCGCGACCTGGTCAGCCTCGACCAGACCGTCGGCGCCGACGAGGAGTCCCGCCTCGGTGACTTCATCGAGGACGCCGACGCCGCGGTGGCGGAGGACGCGGTCGCCTTCCAGATGATGAAGGGCGACGTGCGCACCGTCCTGTCCACCCTGGAGGAGCGCGAGCGCGACGTCGTGGTGCTGCGCTTCGGTCTCGACGGCGGCCAGCCGCGCACGCTGGAGCAGATCGGCAAGCAGTTCGGTCTCTCCCGCGAGCGGGTGCGCCAGATCGAGCGCGAGACCATGGCCAAGCTGCGCGACCCGCAGCGCGCCGACGCCCTGCGCGACTACCTCGCCTGACACCCGGCGACGCCGAGAGCCGGCTCCCCCACGGGGAGCCGGCTCTCGGCGTTGACAGACCCGTGTCGCCGGGCCACGCTCGTCGTCAACCGTTCGGTTGAGGAGGCTGGTCGTGGCGACGACACGGGAACGCTGGCGGCACCTGGCCGACGACCTCGGGCGGCGGGTCGACGGCGTCCCCGCCGGCCGCTGGGACGACCCGGCGCCGTGCGAGGGCTGGGTCGCGCGCGACGTCGTCCGGCACCTGGTGGAGTGGATGCCCGCGCTGTACCTCCCGGCCGTGGGCCGTCCCGTGCCCGCGCTCCCCTCGGTGGACGACGACCCGGCAGCGGCCTGGCGGGCCACCGACGCCGCGATCTCGGCCCTGCTCGCCGACCCCGACCTCGCCCGACGCCCGACCAGCACCCGCGCGGGGGACGTGCCGCTCGAGGACCTGGTCGCCATGACCGGGCTGATGGACCTCCTGGTGCACACCTGGGACCTCGCCCGCGCCACCGGGCAGGACGAGTCGCTCGACCCGGAGGAGGCGGCGGCGTTCCTCGCCGGGATCGAGCCGTGGGACGCCGCGCTGCGCGGCAGCGGCCACTACGGCGCGCGCGTCCCGGTCCCCGACGACGCCGACGCCCAGACGAAGCTGCTGGCCTTCACCGGCCGCCGGCCTTGAGCAGGTCCTCCCGGGCCGATGAGTTCCGGCGCCGGCGCCGGTCTCCCCGTCGACACCGAGGAGGACGACGTGGCGCAGTTGCTGAGGGTCCAGAACTTCACCGTCTCGAGCGACGGGTACGGCGCGGGTGAGGGGCAGAGCCTCGAGCGGCCGTTCGGGCACGCCGACCCGCGGGAGCTGATGGCCTGGGCCCTCGCCACCGCGAGCTTCCCCGGGCGCAGCGAGCCGGGCGGGAGCCGCGGCCTCGACGACTACTTCACCCGGGACTTCGCGCACGGCATCGGCGCCGAGATCATGGGCCGGAACAAGTTCGGGCCCCAGCGCGGCCCCTGGCAGGACCACGAGTGGCGGGGGTGGTGGGGGGAGGAGCCGCCGTTCCACACGCCGGTGTTCGTCATGACCCACCACCTGCGGCCGTCGTTCACGCTGTCGGACACCACGTTCGCCTTCGTCGACGCCGACCCGGCCACGGTGCTGGAACAGGCCCGCGCGGCGGCCGGCGGTCTCGACCTCCGGCTCGGGGGAGGCGCCTCGGTGGTCCGGCAGTTCCTCGAGGCCGACCTCGTCGACACGCTGCACGTCGCCGTCGCGCCGGTCGAGCTCGGCGCCGGCTCCCGGCTCTGGACGTCGCCGGACGAGCTGCTCGACCGCTTCTCCCGCGAGGTCGTCCCGAGCCCGAGCGGCGTCACCCACCACCTCTACTGGAGGAGGTGACCCGCCCGGCTCAATCGCGCATGCGGCGCGGGCCCGGCTCCACGCGGGCGGTGGGCGGCCCGACCCGCACCGTCCCGCCCGCGACCACCAGCGAGCGGCCGCCGTGCCAGGGATGGGGCGGGCCGGCGATGACCGGGGACAACGTCAGGCCGAGCACCTCGGGCAGGTCGTCGGCCAGCCGGGCGACCCGCAGCAGCAGCTCCTCCAGCGCGGCGACGTCGACCCGCTCGGCCCCGCGCCACCCGTCGAGCAGCGGCCACGCCCGCGGCTCGCGCACCAGCTCGGCGGCGTCGAGGTCGGTGAGCGGCAGCGTGCGGTAGGCGCGGTCGCCGAGCAGCTCGGTGGCCACGCCCCCGAGGCCGAAGCTGACCAGCGCGCCGAACGACGGGTCGTCGACGACCTCCACGACCGTCGCCACCCCAGGGGCCGCCATCTCCTGCACGATCACCGGGTCACCGGCGGGGATCGCCTCGAAGGCGGCGCGGACGGCGTCGGCGTCGGGGAGGTCCAGCCGCACCCCGCCGAGGTCGGTGCGGTGCCGCAGCCACGGCGCGGTGGACTTGAGCACCACCGGGTAGCCGACGGCGTCGGCGGCGGCGACGGCCTCCTCGGCCGTGGTGGCCAGCCGGGTGCCGAGCAGCGGCACGCCGTAGGCGGCCAGCAGCGCCAGCGTCTCGTCGTCGGTGAGCTGCCGGCCGCCGGGCGACTCCAGCAGCGCCCCGCGCACCACCGACCGGGCGCGCTCGGCGTCGACGTCGGGCAGGTCGGGCACCGTGCCCACGGGCCGCCGCCGCCAGCGGGCGTACTCGGCCACCCGGGCCAGCGCGATGACCGCCCGCTCCGGCGAGGAGTACGACGGCACCGAGCCGCGGGCGGGCATGCCGTTCGCGTCGGTCACCGTGAGCTCGGGCGGGAAGCCCTCGGCGGAGAGGAAGGTGGCCAGCACGGGCTTGGCCGACCCGCGCGACACCTCCACCAGCGCCCGGCCGTACTCGTCGGGCGGCGTGTGCACCAGCGGCGGGAGGAACACCGCGACGACGGCGTCGGCACCGTCGTCGTCGACGGCCTCCTGCAGCGCCGCGCGGAAGGCCTCCGGGCTGCCGGTGGTGCCGATGTCGACCGGGGCCTCGTGGGCCAGCGCCAGTCCCTGGTCGAGGACGGCGTCGGCGACGAGCACACCGAGCGCGGTGGAGTTGCCGACGACGGCGACCCGGTCGCCGGCCGGCAGCGGCTGGTGGGCCAGCAGCATGCCGACCTCGAACAGCTGCGCGACGGTCTCCACCCGGATCACGCCCGCCGAGGCGAACAGCGCGGCCACCGACTGCTCGGGCACCGACACCGACGTGCCGGCCAGGCCCGGCGTGAGCCCGCCGTGCCGGCCGCTCTTGACCGCCACCACCGGCTTGGTGCGGCCGACCGTGCGGGCCAGCCGGGCGAACTTGCGCGGGTTGCCGAAGCTCTCCAGGTGCAGCAGCACGACCTCGGTGCCGGGGTCGGTGGCCCAGTACTGCAGCAGGTCGTTGCCGCTGACGTCGGCCCGGTTGCCCGCCGAGACGAAGCTCGACAGCCCGATGTCCCGCGAGCGGGCGCGCTCCAGCAGCGCCACGCCCAGCGCGCCGGACTGGGCGAAGAAGCCCACCCGCCCGCGGCCGGGCACGTGCGGCGCGAGGCTGGCGTCGAGCCGGATCGCCGGGTCGGTGTTGACCACGCCCAGGCAGTTGGGGCCGACCACCCGCATGCCCGAGGCCCGCGCCGCGGCGACCAGCCGCCGCTCGGCCTCCCGCCCCTCCGGCCCGGTCTCGCCGAACCCACCGGAGATGACCACCAGGCCGCGGACCCGCTTGCGCCGGCAGGCCTCGACCACCCCGGCGACCTCGTCGGCCGGGACGGCGACCACCGCGAGGTCGACGTCGCCGGGGATGGCCTCGATCGAGGCGTAGGCGGGCACACCGCGCACGTGCCGGGCGCCGGGGTTGACCGGGTACACCGGGCCCTCGAAGCCGTGGTCGAGCAGGTTGCGCAGGACGAGGTTGCCGATCTTGCCCTCGTCGTTGCTGGCGCCGACGACCGCGACCGACGACGGCGTGAGCAGCCGCGCGATGGACCGGGACTCGCTGCGCTGCTCGCGCTCGTAGGCGACCGCCAGGGACGTCTGGGTGGGCGCGATCGGGAAGGTCAGGTGGACGACGCCCTCGTCGTAGGTGCGCGTGGCCTGGTACCCGGCGTCGAGGAAGACCCGGACCATCCGGGCGTTCTGCGTCAGCACCTCGGCGACGAAGTTGGTGATGCCGCGCTCGCGGGCGGCGGCGGCCAGGTGCTCGAGCAGCACCGACCCGAGGCCGCGGCCCTGGTGGGCGTCCTCGACCAGGAAGGCGATCTCGGCGTCGGTGGTGCCCGGCAGGCGGTCGTAGCGGCCGACGGCGATGAGCTGGTCGCCGAGCAGGACCACGAAGGCCACTCGGTCGGAGTGGTCGACGTGGGTGAAGCGGTGCAGGTCCTTGTCGCTGAGCCGCTTCATCGGCCCGAAGAAGCGGTAGTAGCGGGTCTGGTCGGAGCTGCGCTCCATCAGGCCGACCAGCCCGTCGGCGTCCTCGGGGCAGATCGGGCGCAGGTGCACCGTGCCGCCGTCGGCGGCGACGATGTCGGCCTCCCAGTGCGCGGGAGGCCGCGGCGCCTGCTCCTCGGGCGCAGGCGGCGCGGTCCGCTGCTCAGTCACGTGGGTCGTCCGGGTCGAGGCCGAACAGCGGGTAGGACGCCCGCCGGGTGCGGGCGACGGCCCGGTCGACGCGGGACTCGGTGAACGGGTCCCACGCGGCGAAGCCGGTGTAGCCGCCCTCGGTCATGTGCGTCGGCGGCCGGGCGCGCAGCCCGCGGGCGACGACGTCGTCGCGCCAGGACTGCGGGATCGCCGTCACCGGGTCCAGCGGCGCGCCCGCCGCCTCCGCCAGCAGGTGCGTCCAGGCCCGCGGCACGCAGCGCACCAGGCCGTAGCCGCCGCCGCCGAGGGCGATCCATCGGCCGTCGCACAGCTCGTGCGCCAGCTCGTGCACCGCGCGGTAGCTGGCCCGCTGGCCGTCGATGGTGAGCGCGAGGTCGGCGAGGGGGTCCTCGTGGTGGGCGTCGCAGCCGCACTGGGTGACCAGCACCTGCGGCGCGAAGGCCCGCAGCACGCCGGGGACGACGGCGTGGAAGGCGCGCAGCCAGCCGGGGTCGTCGGTGCCGTTGGGCAGGGCCACGTTGACGGCGCTGCCGTGCGCCTTCTCCGGGTCGCCGGTCTCCTCCGGGTAGCCGGTCCCGGGGAAGAGGGTCAGCGGGGTCTGGTGGATGCTCACGGTGAGCACCCGCGGGTCGTCGTAGAAGGCGGCCTGCACGCCGTCGCCGTGGTGGACGTCGAGGTCGACGTAGGCGATCCGCTCCAGGCCCTGACCGAGCAGCCAGGCGATCGCGATCGCGGCGTCGTTGAACACGCAGAAGCCCGACGCCCGGTCGCGCATGGCGTGGTGCAGCCCGCCGGAGATGTTCACCGCGTGCTGCGCGCGGCCGGAGTGCACCAGCTCGGCGGCCTGCACGCTGCCGCCGGTGATGAGCGCGGCGGCCTCGTACATGCCCTCGAACACCGGGTTGTCGGCGGTGCCCAGGCCGTAGCGCTCGTCGGGGTCGGTGGGGGCGCGCCGCACCGCCTCCAGGTAGGCCTCGTCGTGCACCAGCGTCAGCAGGTCGGTGCCGGCGGGCGCGGGCCGCACGACGTCGACCCGGTCCGACGCCAGGACGCCGAGGGCGTCGGCCAGGCGCATGGTCAGGTCCAGCCGCACGGGGTGCAGCGGGTGGTCACCGCCCAGCGTGTAGCCGAGCAGCGCGTCGTCCCAGACGACGGCCACCGAGTCGCTCACGGGGCCCTCCTGTCCGCGTCGGGACCCTCCCGCCGGGCCGTCGTCGTCCCGGGGTCGTCCCTGGCCGGGACGCTACCGCCGGTGCCCGGCGGGCGCCCTCCCCCCGGCTCCCGGTCCCGGCCCGGACCTGCGCCGCCACCCCGCGCGGTCCCCCGCGGCGGCCGGGCCCGGTCGCTGGTGGCCCGTAGGATCGGGGGCGACACGGAGGAGTGCCAGTGAACGACCTCATCGACACCACGGAGATGTACCTCCGCACGATCTTCGAGCTGGAGGAGGAGGGCATCGTCCCGCTCCGGGCCCGGATCGCCGAGCGGCTGCACCAGAGCGGTCCCACCGTCAGCCAGACCGTCGCCCGCATGGAGCGCGACGGGCTGCTGACCGTCGAGGGCGACCGGCACCTGCAACTGTCGGAGTCCGGCCGTGCGCTGGCCACCGCGGTCATGCGCAAGCACCGGCTCGCCGAGTGCCTGCTCGTCGACGTCATCGGCCTGGAGTACGCCGACGTCCACGAGGAGGCCTGCCGCTGGGAACACGTCATGAGCGAGGCGGTGGAGCGCAAGCTGCTGACGCTGCTCGGCAACCCGACGGTCTCCCCGTTCGGCAACCCGATCCCCGGCCTGGACGCCCTCGGCGGGGAGACCTCGGCGGTGCTCGACTCCCTCACCCTGCTGTCCACCACGGCCACCGCCGAGGGCCGCCGGGTGACGATCCGGCGGATCAGCGAGCAGCTGCAGGAGAACGGTGAGCTGCTGCGCCAGCTCGCCGAGCAGGGGGTGCGCCCGGGCGCGACCGTGGTGGCCCGGTCGACGAACGGCACCGTGACCGTCGACGACCACCCGCTGCCGGCCGGCGTGGCCCAGCACCTGTTCGTCGCCGCGGTCGACGAGGAGCTGACCCCGGCGGAGGCCGCCGCCCAGCTCTGACGGCGGGGCCTGCGGCAGGCCCTCCTCGCACGTCACCGGCGCCCGGTGCCCGCTCCCGCGGGTGCCGGGCGCCGCTCGTTACGGTGGGCGGCGTCTGCGCCACGACCCAGCGTCCGCGCCCACCCGCGAGGAGTCCCGGTGAGCCAGCCCGACCACCCCACCGACAGCCCTGCGGACGCTCCCCCGGCGTCGCCGTTCGAGCGGCCGGCCGACGTCGCCGCGATCCCGCGGGTGAGCGGTCTGGCCCTGTCGGCAGACGGCACCCGGCTGGCGGTCGCGGTGCAGACGCTGAACGGCGAGGGCACGAAGTGGCAGTCGGCGCTGTGGGAGGTCGACCCCGCTGGGCAGCGACCGCCGCGGCGGCTGACCCGCAGCGCCCCCGGCGAGTCCGCGCCGGCCTTCGGCCCCGACGGGACCCTGCTGTTCGTCTCCGCCCGCCCCGACCCCGCGGCCGGCAAGGACGCCGGTGACCCGAAACCGGCGCTGTGGGCACTGCCCCCCGGCGGCGGGGAGGCGCGCCCGGTCGTCACCCGCCCCGGCGGCGTGGCCGGCTTCGCGGTGGCCGCCGACAGCGGCGACGTCGTCGTGGTGGCCGCCACCCACCCCGGCGCAGGCGATGCCGCCGACGACGAGGCCCGGCGCAAGGCGCGCAGCGACGCGGGGGTGTCGGCGATCCTGCACGAGGCCTATCCGGTGCGGTACTGGGACGCCGACCTCGGCCCCGCCGTGCCGCACCTGTTCTGGGCCGGAGCCCTCCCGGCCGAGGACGCGGCGGGCGGGGTGCCCGAGCCGGTCGAGCTGCGTGACCTGACCCCCGACGCCGGCCCCCCCATCGGGGCCGGCGAGTCGGTGACCCTCTCCCCCGACGGCCGCCTCGCGCTGCGGGAGGAGCAGGTGCCCGACGGGCCGGCCGGCCGGCGCACCCGGCTGCTGCTGGTGGAGACGGCGACCGGGGACAGCCGGGTGCTGGTCGACGACCCGCTGGCCGACGTCCACTCCGCCGCCTTCTCCCCCGACGGCGCCGCGGTCGTCTGCGTGCGCGAGACCATGACCACCTACGCCGAGCCGCCGGACTACACGCTGCTGCTGGTCGACGTCGACTCCGCCGAGGCCCGGGAGCTGACCGCCGGCTTCGACCGCTGGCCCAGCGCCCCGCAGTTCGCCGCGGACGGCACGGCGGTGTACTTCCTCGCCGACGACGACGGCCGGCACGCGCTGTTCCGGGTGGAGGTGGCCGGCGGCGAGCCGGTGCGGCTGACCGCCGACGGCGCCCACAGCGACCTGCAGGTGGCCCGCGACGGCAGCGCCCTCTACGCCCTGCGCTCGGCCTACGACGAGCCGCCCGTCCCGGTGCGGCTGGACCCGCGGGCGACCGGCCAGCACCCCGAGCCGCTGCCCGCACCGGGGGCGGTCGGCCGGCTGCCCGGGACGTTGACGGAGGTCCGCGCCACCGCCGCCGACGGCGCGCAGGTGCAGTCCTGGCTGGTGCTGCCCGAGGGCGCCTCCGCGGAGAACCCGGCGCCGCTGGTGCTGTGGATCCACGGCGGCCCCCTGATGAGCTGGAACTCCTGGTCGTGGCGCTGGTGCCCGTGGGTGCTGGCCGCCCGGGGGTACGCCGTGCTCCTGCCCAACCCGGCGCTGTCGCAGGGCTTCGGCCAGGACTTCGTGCGGCGCGGCTGGGGCGAGTGGGGCGGAGCGCCCTACACCGACCTGATGGCCGCGGTGGACGCCGCCCTGGAGCGGCCCGACCTCGACCCGGAGCGCACCGCCGCGATGGGCGGCTCGTTCGGCGGCTACATGGCAAACTGGGTGGCCACCCAGACCGACCGCTTCAAGGCGATCGTCACCCACGCCAGCCTGTGGGACCTCGACAGCTTCGTGGGCACCACGGACGCGGCCTACTACTGGGAGAAGGAGTGGGGCGACCCGCTCGCCACCCCGAAGCGCTACGAGCAGAACTCGCCGCACCGCTTCGCCGACGCCATCCGCACGCCGGTGCTGGTCATCCACGGCGACAAGGACTACCGCGTGCCGATCGGCGAGGGGCTGCGGCTCTTCTACGACCTGCAGAAGCGGGGCGTGCCCTCGCGGTTCCTCTACTTCCCGGACGAGAACCACTGGGTGCTCACCCCCGGCAACTCGACGGTCTGGTACGAGACGGTGCTCGCCTTCCTGGCCGAGCACGTGCTCGGCCAGGAGTGGCAGCGCCCCGCCCTGGTCTGAGGAAGGACCTCCTCGCCCCCACCGCTCGCGAGCTCGCGGCGGGGCCCTGCGAGGAGGCCGTTGCAGCACCTCACGTGGCGCCGGCGCCTGCCTCACCCGGCGGCCGAGCGCGGGTCGGGCGCGAGGGTCTCGCTGATCAGGGCGCGCAGCCGCGCGGGCGGCAGGCAGGCGGCCAGGCCGTCGGCCAGCAGCTGCGGCAGCGGCGCGTCGGGGTCGGCGGCCAGCGCCCGGTCGAGCGCGACGTTGGCCGTGGCGCCGTCCCCGCGCAGCCACGCGCTGACCGCCAGCAGCGTCGCGGGTGGCCCGTCGAGCGGTACGGGCGCGCGGCGGGTGCACTCGGTCCACAGCACCTCCGCGGCCGGGGCGTCGTCGCCGAGCGCCAGGCCCAGCGCCCGGTCGCGCACCTCGGAGAGGGTCAGCGCCCACAGCACCTCGGCGACCCGGGTGTCGGGCAGCCGCGCCCCGGCGGTGGCCGGTCCCGGCCGGCAGGCGGCCGCGGCGTCGACGACCAGGGTGGTCGCCTCGGCGGCGACGGCGGCCCGCCCGCGGGCGCGCAGCCGGCCGGCGTGCACCCGCCCGGCGGACAGGCACGCCTCGGCCATCGCCGCCGCGGCCGGCCCGTCCGGCGGCGCGATGCGGGCGGCCAGCGCCGCGCGGTCGGGCGCGAGCACCGCACCGCCGGCCGCCGCCGCCGCGGCCAGCGGGCTGGCCCCCTCGGGGACGGGCGTGCCGGCGCCGGGCTCGCAGCAGGCGTACGGGCAGTCGTAGTCCCACCACCGGCCCCCGCGGACCAGCAGCGCCTCGCGGACGGGCACGTCGTGCGCGTCCAGGGCCAGCACCACCTCGTGCACGACGTCGCGGTGCGGCAGCTCCGGCCACGCCTCGACGGCGCCGGACCCGACCGGGAGCACCGGCGGGAGCTCGCGGTCGGGGGTCTCGGAGACCACCGCGAGGAGCACGGCGTCCGGCTCGTCGGTGACGACCCGGGCGGCGAGGGCGCGAGCCAGCGCGGCGGCCGAGCCCGGCGGCGGGAGGTCGGCGCGCACGGTCAGGCCGACCCGGCTGCCGCCGGGTCCGCGCAGGCTGACCAGCACCACCGACTCGGCCGGCCGGAAGCCGAGCAGGTGCGGCAGGGCGGCGGCGACCTCGCCGGTGTCGCCGAGCCGGATGACGGGGATCGGGGGTCTGTCCACGCCGTCGACCCTGCGGTCGCGCACGGTGCGGGAGGCTCCCCGGCGACGGCCTGTGGACCGGGCCGCCCCTGTGGACGGCCGGGTCGCGGAGTGTCAGTGGGCCGCGGCCTCCGCCGGGGGCACCCGGTCGCGCCGCGCGTTCCACGGCAGCCGGCGGAGCTCCTCGGCGAGCGCGCGGACCCCCGACTCGCCGAAGCGACGGGCCCAGTGGGTCAGCCAGTCCTCCTGGTCGAGGAAGAACTTCCAGTCGCCGACCACCCCGTGCCGCACGAACAGGAAGGGCACGGGTGACTGGAACGGGCGGAAGCCGTCGTTGTAGATCGCCGTCGAACGGTTGCCCTCGTAGAACGGCCCGAAGACGATCCCGTCCTCGACGTAGGACGGCACGGCGATCTGCTGCAGGACCTCACCGAAGACGCCCTCCGCACGCTCCGCGGGCAGGTCCGGGAAGACGACGACCACCACGTCGTACGTGTCGTCGTCCGCCGCGGCCTCGAGCAGCCGGCGCTTGTGGTCCTCCACCACCTCGACGACGCGCGGCGCGCCCCCGTCGCCGACCTGCTCGGCGGCGAGCCACAGCCGCTGCCGTGCCACGGACGTGGGCACGAAGGGGCAGACGGGCCCGGGGCGGCCGAGCTCCTCGTGCGGCTCGACGACGAAGGTCCTGATCCAGTCGGCGACGGCGCGCAGCGCGTCGCGGTCGCGGTCGGTCAGGCCGCCGGTCCGCCCGTCGGTGGCGAGGTCCTCGAGGAGGAAGAGGTCAGTGGTCCGTGTCGTCATCGGGACCTCCGGGGAGGAGCGGACACCGGTCCTGGCGCCCCGGAGCGTGCCCGCCCCCGCCGGGGGTCGCGCCCGTCATGAGCCCTGGTCCGCTCCCCGGGCCGGTGACGGTCACCGGGGCGCGTCGGCCACCGGACGACCACCGGACCGCGTCCTCCCTCACCGCAGGGCGTCCTCCCTCACGGTGGGCCGTCGGGGAGGACGCCCCACGATCAGGTCACCTGATCGTGGCCGGACCCGCCCGACCGGCTCAGTCGAGGGCGGCGGCCTGGGTCTCGTGGGCCCGCGCGAGCAGGTCGGTGAAGGCCGTGGGGTCCAGCCGCCCGCCGGAGGTGTCGGTGGTGAGCAGCACGAGGACCCGCTCGCCGTCCTGCACCATCCCCACCAGCGCCGGCACGGTCACCTGCTGCCCGTCGGGCCCGGTCGCGGTGGTGCTGAACGTGACGCCGGCCGAGCCGTCGCCGAGCTCGGGCACGGCGAGCTCGTCGAAGGCGATGGTCACCGTGCCGGCCTGCGGGGAGGTCACCTGCACCGAGCGGCACGCGTCGAGCTGCTGCCCGAAACCGGCCAGCGCGTCCTCGGCGGGGCCGCCGGAGGCCAGCGCCTGCACGGTGGTGACCGTCCCGAGGACGGCGACCTGGGCGGCGACGTCGTCGTACTCGTCGAACGACGGCTGGGTCCCCTGCACCGCGGGCCCGCACTCCGGCGGGGTCACCTCGACGCCCTCCGCGGCGCTGCCGGCGGCCGCCGCGCCCTGCGCCAGCTGGGCCTCGGTCAGCGGGGTGACCTGCGCGCCCGCCCCGAAGGCGTCGGCGGGCAGCAGCCCCGGCGCGAGGTCGGTGCCGGAGGCGGGCGACGACGAGGACGAGGACGACGACGCGGGCGAGGCCGTGCCCTCGACGTCGCCACCGCCGCACCCGGCGAGCAGGAGGGCGGCCGCCAGGCCGGCGGCGGTGCGCAGACGACGGCGGGCGCTCATGCCCGGACGGTAACCGCGGCGCGACGCCGGCGCGGGCCGGTCACCCCGATCGGGTCACGGCTCGTACTGCACGGCGCTGCGCGCGGCGAGGTACGGGCGGACGTGCTCGGCGATCACCGCGAGGTGCACCGGGTCGGTGGCGTAGCGGCGGAACGCCTCGGCGTCGGCGAAGTCGGCGACCAGGACCGTGTGCGCGTTGCCCTCGACGAGGCCGGCGTCGGGGGCGACGGTGAAGGCCAGCGTCCCCGGGACCTGCTCGGGCAGCCGGCGCAGCGCGGCGACGGTCTCGGCCCGGCGGGCCTCGTCGGCGTCGTCGGACCAGGTGAAGTGCACGACGTGTCGGATCACGCCGGTCACCCTGTCAGGCGGGCGGACCGCGGGGGGTCGGTAGTGTCCGGCGCATGGGACGACGGCTGCGGATCGCACTGCTGTCGTACCGGAGCAAGCCGCACAGCGGCGGGCAGGGCGTCTACGTGCGGGCGCTGTCGCGGGAGCTGACCGCCCTCGGCCACGCCGTCGAGGTGTTCAGCGGCCAGCCCTACCCCGAGCTCGACGACGGCGTCCCGCTCACCCGGGTGCCCAGCCTCGATCTGTACCGGGAGCCCGACCCGTTCCGCATGCCGCGGCCCGCGGAGTTCCGCGACTGGATCGACGTCGCGGAGTGGGCCGCGATGTGCACCGCCGGCTTCCCCGAGCCGCTCACCTTCACGCTGCGCGCGGCCCGGCTGCTGCTGCCCCGCGCCGCGGAGTTCGACGTCGTGCACGACAACCAGAGCCTGGGCTACGGGCTGCTGCGGCTGGTCCGCGCGGGGATCCCCACCGTGGCCACCGTGCACCACCCGGTCGCCATCGACCGGCAGCTCGACCTCGCCGCCGCGCCCACCCTGCGCCGCCGGCTGACGCTGCACCGCTGGTACGGGTTCACCGCGATGCAGGCCCGCGTCGCCCCGCGCCTGGACGCGGTCACCACCGTGTCGGAGAGCTCGCGGCGCGACATCGAGACCCACCTGCGGGTGCCCGCCGCCGGCGTCGAGGTCGTCCCGGTCGGCATCGACCCCGACGTGTTCACCCCGCCGCCGGCCGGCCGCCCGCGCGAGGCCGACTCGATCGTGGTCACCACCAGCGCCGACGTGCCGCTCAAGGGCCTGGTGCACCTGCTCGAGGCGGTGGCCAAGCTGCGCACCGAGCGGCCGGTGCGGCTGACCGTCGTCGGCACCGCCCGTCCCGGCGGGCCGGCCCAGTCGGCGCTGGACCGCCTCGGCCTGCGCGACGCCGTCCGGTTCACCGGCCCGCTGCCCGAGGCCGACCTCGTGCGGCTGCTGCAGTCGGCGGCCGTGGCCGCCATCCCCTCCCTCTACGAGGGCTTCTCGCTGCCGGCGGTGGAGGCCATGGCCTGCGGCACCCCGCTGGTGACCACCGACGCCGGCGCGCTGCCCGAGGTCGTGGGCACCCAGGCGGGCCTCCGGGTGCGGGCCGGCGACGTCGACGAGCTCACCGCCGCGCTGCGGATGGTGCTCGAGCAGCCCTCGCTGCAGGACCAGCTCGGCCGCGCCGGCCGTCGCCGGGTGCTGGCCTCCTACACCTGGCGGTCGACCGCCGAGCGCACCGCCGACTGGTACACCCGCGTGCTGGAGGAGAAGGGGCGCCCGTGCTGACGGTCGACTACGACCTGCTCGACCTGCGGCCCGGCGCCACCGTCCTCGACCTCGGCTGCGGCGAGGGCCGGCACGCCTTCGAGGCCTACCGCCGCGGCGCGCACGTGGTCGCCGTCGACCACGGCGCGTCCGAGGTGGCGACGACGAGACAGTGGCTGGGCGCGATCGCCGAGGCCGGCGAGGCGCCGGCGGGCGCCCGCTACGAGGTGGTCCGCGGCGACCTGCTGCACCTGCCCTTCCCCGACGCCAGCGTCGACCGGGTCATCGCCTCGGAGGTGCTCGAGCACATCCCCGACGACGCCCGCGCCATGGCCGAGATCGTGCGGGTGCTCAAGCCCGGCGGGCGGGTCGCCGTCACCGTGCCCCGGTACGGCCCCGAGCGGGTCTGCTGGGCGCTGTCGGACGCCTACCACGCCAACGAGGGCGGGCACGTGCGCATCTATCGCGGCGACGCGCTGCGGGCCCGGCTGCGGGTCGCCGGCCTCGTGCCCGGGCGCAGCCACCACGCGCACGCGCTGCACGCGCCCTACTGGTGGCTCAAGTGCGCGGTCGGCGTGGAGCGCGACGCCGCCGTCGTGCGGGCCTACCACCGGCTGCTGGTCTGGGACCTCACCCAGCGGCCGCTGGTCACCCGGCTGGCCGAGCGGGTGCTCGACCCGCTGATCGGCAAGAGCCTGGTCGTCTACGCGGACAAGCCGGTGGTCCCCGTCGGCGCCCTGCCGGAGCGGGAGAAGACCGCTGCCGCCCGCTGAGCCCCCCGCGCTGCCCGAGCTGCCCGGCGTCCTCGACGGCGCCGCGGTGCGGCAGACGGTGGCCGCGATCGCCGCGGAGCAGGCCGCCGACGGCGCGCTGCCGTGGTTCCGCGGCGGGCAGCTGGACCCGTGGGACTCGATCGAGGCGGCGATGGCCCTGGACGTGGGCGGCGAGCACGCCCGCGCGGTGGCCGCCTACCGCTGGCTGGCCGGCCGGCAGCGCCCGGACGGCTCCTGGGCCGCTGAGTACCGCGGCGGCGCCGAGACCTCCCCCGCCGTCGAGAGCAACCACGCCGGCTACCTCGCCGTCGGCGCCTGGCACTCCTGGCTGGCCACCCGCGACGAGGTGCTTGTCGGCGAGCTGTGGCCGGTCGTGCGCCGCGGCCTGGACCTCGTGGTGCGCATGCAGCTGGCCAGCGGCGCGGTCGGCTGGGCGCTGCGGCCCGACGGCACCCCCGACGGCACCGCGCTGCTGACCGGCAACGCCAGCCTGTTCCAGGCGCTGCGCTGCGGCATCGCGCTGGCCGGGCTGGTCGGGTCGCCGCAGCCGGACTGGGAGCTGGCCGTCACCGACCTCGGGACGGCGCTGCGCAGCGACCCCGCCGCCTTCGCCGACCGGTCGCGGTACTCGATGGACTGGTACTACCCGGTGCTCGCCGGTGCGGTCACCGGCGAGGCCGCCCGCGCCCGGCTGGCCGCCGACTGGGACCGCTTCGTCGTCCCGGGCCTGGGCGCCCGCTGCGTCGCCGACCGCCCGTGGGTGACCGGCGCGGAGACCTGCGAGCTGGCGCTGGCGCTGGTGGTCGCCGGACAGCCGGAGGCCGCGCGCGAGCAGGTCGCCGCGATGCAGCACCTGCGCCACGGCGACGGCTCCTACTGGACCGGGCTGGTCTACGCCGACGACGCCCGGTGGCCGGTGGAGCGCACCACCTGGACGGCGGCGGCGGTGGTGCTCGCCGTCGACGCGCTCTCCGGGGCCACGCCGGCGTCGGGGCTGTTCGCCGACCCGGCCGCGCTGCCGGCGCCCGGCACCGTCGACACCCCCGGTTCGGCGGCGCCGTTGCCGGGCAGTCGACGTCCGTGACCAGCACCACCGAGCACCCCGGCGCGACCCCGTCCCCGACCGCCGACGGCGTCACCGTCGTCGTCATGAGCCGCGACCGCCGCGAGGACCTGCTCGCGACGCTCCCCCGGCACGAGGCGCCGGTGGTGCTCGTCGACAACGGCTCCACCGACGGCACGGTCGACGCCGTCCGCGCCGCGCTGCCGGGGGTGACCGTGCTGGCGCTGCGGGAGAACGTCGGCGCCCGGGCGCGCACCATCGGCGCCGGGCACGCCGGCACGGAGTTCGTCGCGTTCGCCGACGACGACTCGTGGTGGGCGCCGGGCGACCTGGCCCGCGCCGCGGCGCTCATGCGCGCCCACCCGCGGCTGGCGGTGCTCAACGCCCGGGTGCTGGTCGGCCCGGAGGAGCGGCTGGACCCGCTGTGCCCGGAGCTGGCGGCCAGCCCGCTCGGCGCGCCGCCGCACCTGCCCGGCCCGCGGCTGCTCGGGTTCATCGGCTGCGCGGCGATAGTGCGCACCGAGGCGTTCCTCGCCGCCGGCGGGTTCGACCCCGTGGTGCGCTTCCCGGGCGAGGAGGAGCGGCTCGCCCTCGACCTGGCCGCCGCCGGGTGGGACATCGCCTACGTCGACGCGGTGACGGTGCATCACCACCCCTCGACCCGGCGGCACGACCCCGCGGCCCGCCGCACGGCGATCTGGCGGTCGCGGCTGCTCACCGCGGTGATGCGGCTGCCGTGGCGCGACGTGGCGCGCACCCTCGCCGCCGGGGCGCGGGCCGGTGCCCCCGAGCGGCGCGGCCTGTGGCGGGCGGTGCCGGACCTGCCGGCCGCGCTGCGCCGCCGTCGCCGGGTGCCGGCGCACGTGCTGGCCGACCTGCGGCTGCTGGAGGCCGGCTCGTGACGGCGACCGCCGGCCGGCCGGTGGACGTGGAGGCGGGGCCTGACGCGCGGGTCGCCGTCGTCGTCATCACCCACGAGCGGCGCGAGGAGCTGCTGGTTGCGCTGTCGCGGCTGGTGGAGCTGCCGGAGCGGCCACACGTGGTGGTCGTCGACAACGGCTCCACCGACGGCACGGCGGAGGCGGTCCGCGCGCGGTTCCCCGCGGTGGAGCTGGTCGCCAGCCCGGTCAACCTCGGGGCGGTCGGCCGCAACGTCGGCGTCGCGCGGCTCTCGACGCCCTACGTCGCCTTCTGCGACGACGACACGTGGTGGGAGCCGGGGTCGCTGCGGACGGCGGCGGACGTCCTCGACGCCCACCCGCGGCTGGCCGTGGTGACCGCGCGGATCCTCGTCGAGCCCGGCGGCCGGGAGGACCCGATCGTGCCGGAGCTGCGCGACTCCCCCGTCCCCGGCGCCGCCTGGCTGCCCGGCCCGGCGCTGGGCTCGTTCCTCGCGGGCGCCAGCGTGGTGCGCCGGGAGGCGTTCGGCGAGGTCGGCGGCTTCTGCGAGCGGCTGTGGCTGGGCGGCGAGGAGGAGCTCATGGCCGGCGACCTCGCCGCCGCCGGCTGGGAGCTGTGCTACCTGCCCGCCCTGACCGTGCACCACCAGGCCTCCCGGGCCCGCGACTCCCACCGCCGTCGCCGCGACGGCATCCGCAACACCCTGTGGACGACGTGGCTGCGCCGTCCCCTGCGCCCGGCGCTGCGCCGCACGCTGCACCTGCTGGCCACCCTGCCCCACGACCGGGTCACCGCGCAGGGGCTGCTGGCCGCCGCCCGCGGCGTGCCGTGGGTGCTGCGCGAGCGGCGGGTGCTGCCCGCCTCCGCGGAGGCGCGCTTCGCCGCCCTCGACGCCGTCCAGCGCCGCAGCTCGGCGCGCCGCTACGTCAGCTGAGCCCGGGGAGGGACGCCCGTGACACCACCGGACCGCCGCGACCAGCCGCCGACCACCGCGGACGAGGCGACGAGGCTACGACCCTGACGGCCTTCCTGCGGTACCAGCGGCAGACGCTGGAGTGGAAGTGCGCCGGCCTGACCCCGCAGCAGCTCGCCACCCGGGCCGTGCCGACGTCCGAGGTCACGTTGCTGGGGCTGGTGCGTCACCTCGCCGCCGTCGAGACCGGGTGGCTGGTCGGCTTCGGCGGGCTGCCGTACACGATGTGGCCCGACGTCGTCCGCGACCGCGACGAGCAGTTCCGCGTGGACCCCGCCACGGTGACCGCGGACGACGTCGAGGCGGCCTGGGCCACCTGGCGGGCGGTCGCCGACGCGGTGGGCTCGGTGGCGCGGCAGCTGCCCCTCGACACCACCGAGCGGCCCTGGGGGCGCGACGACGCGTTCTCGCTGCGCTGGATCCTGGTGCACCTGGTCGAGGAGTACGCGCGGTACAACGGCCACGCCGATCTCCTCCGCGAGGCGGTCGACGGCGTCACCGGGGAGTGAGTCCGCCCGCGCCGGGGAGCGTGTGCGCCGCCGAGGCATAGGAAGCTCTCCCCACGTCCGGGGCCCGGATACGTGGGGAGAGCTTCCTATGCCTCAGGGGGTCAGGTCGCGCAGGCGATGCAGGTCCGGGTCGTGGGACGGGCCTCGAGGCGCTCGGGCGCGATCGGCGCGCCGCAGGTCTCGCAGCGCCCGTAGGTGCCCGCCTCGACGGCGGTGACCGCGGCGTCGACCTCGGCCAGCCGCCGCCGCGCCTGCTCCAGCAGCGCCGCCAGCTGCTGGCGCTCGAAGGCGATGGTCGCGCCCTCCGGGTCGTGCTCGTCGTCGGCGTTGGACGCCTGCGAGGCGGCGACCACGGCGTCGAACTCGCGGGTCAGCGCCGCGATCTGTGCCAGGGCGGCGGCGCGCTCCGCCCCGAGCCGGTCAGCGCTCACGGCGCAGCAGCCGCAGCGACCCGGTGCCGGGCAGCTCGGTGAAGTCGCCGCCGGCCAGCACCCGCGTGTAGACGCCGAAGGGCGCCCGGCCGCCGTCGGCGGGGTCGGGGAAGACGTCGTGGATGGCCAGCGTGCCGCCCACGGCCAGCTTGGCCACCCAGGCGTCCTGGTCGCGGCGGGCGGACTCCTCGGTGTGGCTGCCGTCGAGGAACAGCAGCGCCAGCGGCGTCGACCACAGCGGCGCGAGCACCTCCGACCGGGTGACGACGGCGACGACGACGTCCTCGGCCCCGGCGTCGGCGACGGTGCGGCGGAACCGCGGCAGGGTGTCGACGAGCCCGACGGCGGGGTCGACCAGCGACGGGTCGTGGTACTCCCAGCCGGGCTGGTGCTCCTCGGACCCGCGGTGGTGGTCGACGGTGACCACCTGCCGTCCGGTCTCGCGCGCGGCGGCGGCGAGGTAGAGCGCCGACTTCCCCATCCACGAGCCGACCTCCAGCAGCGGCCCGGGGACGGCGACGGCGCGGGCGGCCTCGTACAGGGCGCGGCCCTCGTCGTCGGGCATGAAGCCGGGGGCGGCGCGGGCGGCGGCCAGCAGGTCTGAGCTCACCGGGCGAACCTCGCACGCAGCGCCGACATCCGCTTCTCCGGGGCGGCGCCGGCCGCCGTCCCGGCCGCGGTGGCGAAGAACGCGCCGGCCGCCGTCGTCACCGGCACCGCCAGCACCAGCGCGATGGCGCCCACCAGCGTCCGGATGACCTCCTCGGCCAGCGCCGAGCTGGTCAGCACGACCCCGGCCGGCTGCGCGTAGAGCTCGAACAGCAGGAGCAACGGCAGCGCGGCCCCGGCGTAGGCGAACACGATCGTGTAGACCGTCGAGGCGATGTGGTCGCGGCCCACCGCCATGCCGCGGCGGTAGAGGTCGCGCCACCCCATCGCCGGGTCGACCTCCTTGAGCTGCCACAGCGCCGAGGCCTGGGTGATCGTCACGTCGTTGAGCACCCCGAGCCCGGCGACGACGACCCCGGCGATGACCAGCCCGGAGAAGTCGAGCGTCGGGTCGAAGGTGGCCAGCTGGATGGTCTCCTCGTTGGTCAGCCCGGTCAGCCGCGCGACGCCGACCGACACCGAACCTAGCACGGTCACCAGCGCCAGCCCGAACAGCGTGCCCACCAGCGCCGTCGTCGTCCGGGCCGAGAAGCCGTGGGCGAGGTAGAGGACGACGAACATGATCGCCGCGGAGCCGACGAGGCTGACCAGCGTCGGCGAGGACCCCGCCAGCAGGGCGGGCAGCACGAACTGCAGGAGCACGAAGAAGGCGAACGCCAGGCCCACGAGCGCGGCCAGCCCGCGCAGCCGGGCGACGGCGACGGTGACGAGCGCGAAGGCGACGGCGAGCACCAGCATCGGCGTCGCCCGCGCGAGGTCGTAGAACTGGTAGCTCGCGCCGCCCTCGGCACCGGGATCGCGGGTGAGCACGACCGTGTCGCCCTCGGCGACCCCGTTGGCGACGACGTCGGCGGCGAGGTCGACCTGCTGGTACTCCCCGGCGCCGGGCCCCTCGAGCACCTCGACGACGGCGGTCGCGCAGGTGGCCTGCGCGGTGCCGGGGTCCCCGCAGGGGAAGGTCTGCAGCGACACGATCCGGCCGTCGGGGTAGGTGGTGCCCGGCGGCAGGAAGGTCTCGGCCACCTGCTGGGCGCGGGTGGGCTCGTCGGCGGGCCAGAGCACGACCAGGCCGACGACGGTGGCCAGCCCCGCCGGGACCAGGAGCAGCAGCATCAGCCACACCGCCCGGCGACGGCGGGTCAGCGTCTCCGGGGTCGGCGGCGGCGCGTCGGGGTCGGCACCGTGGGAGTGACCGTGGGAGGGAGGTGGCACCCGGTCAGGCTAGGAGCCGCGCCGCTGCGGACCCGGTCCGACACCGGGTCAGGCGCTGCGCCCGTCGGGCCCGTCCGGCCGCCGGGTCTGCGCGCCCGACGGCGGGGAGCCGCCGGCGTCGGCCGGCCCGGCCTCGGGGTCGACGACCTCGAAGCGCCGCCACAGGCCGGTCAGCTGCAGCGGCCGGGCGACCGCGGCCGGCGGGGAGACCAGGGCGACGGTGACCGCGCGCGGCTGCGTCATGCGCTGCAGCTGCACCAGCACCGCCATGCCGGCGGAGTTCATGAACGTCACCCCGCCGAGCAGCAGCTCCAGCCGGGACAGCGTGGGCACCGACAGCAGCTGGTCGGTGACCGCGCGGACCAGGGGGCGCCGGGCGGCCTCGGTGAGCTCCCCGGTGACCGTCACGCGGCTGACGTCGCCGTCGAGCTCGGCGGTGACCTCCGGGGCGGTCCCGTCGGGCGGCTCGGCAGCCTCTTCCTCCTGGGGCGGTACGGACTCGCTCATGTACGCGCACTGCCCGCTGCCCGCGGATCCCATGCCCGGGCCCGCGTCCCGGAGCGCCTCACACGAGCCCGTGGGCGTGCACGGCCTCGGCGACCTGCAGGAAGCCGGCGACGTTGGCGCCGAGGACGAGGTCGCCCGGGGAGCCGTACTCCTCGGCGGTAGCGGCACACCGCTCGTGGATGCCGCGCATGATCTCCTCCAGCCGCGCCTCGGTGTGCTCGAAGGTCCAGCGGTCCCGCGAGGCGTTCTGCTGCATCTCCAGCGCGGAGGTGGCCACTCCCCCGGCGTTGGCGGCCTTGCCCGGCGCGAACGCCACCCCGCTCTCGCGGAGGACCCGCACCGCGTCGGGAGTGGCCGGCATGTTGGCGCCCTCGACGACGTGGCGGCAGCCGTTGCGGGCCAGCACCACCGCGGCGTCCCCGTCGAGCTCGTTCTGCGTCGCGCTGGGGATCGCGACGTCGCAGGGCACGTCCCAGATGCTGCCGCCGGCGACGAACGACGCCGACGGGACGCGCTCGGCGTAGGCGCCGATGCGGGCCCGCTCGACCTCCTTGACCTGCTTGAGGACCTCGAGGTCGATGCCCTTCTCGTCGACGACGTAGCCGCTCGAGTCCGAGCAGGCGACCACGGTGCCGCCGAGCTGGTGCACCTTCTCGATGCCGTAGACGGCGACGTTGCCCGAGCCGCTGACGGTGACCCGCTTGCCGTCGAAGGACTCCCCGGCGGCCTCCATCATCGCCTCGGCGAAGAAGGCCGCGCCGTACCCGGTGGCCTCGGTGCGGACCAGCGCCCCGCCCCAGCCCAGGCCCTTGCCGGTGATGACCCCCGACTCGTAGCGGTTGGTGATCCGCTTGTACTGGCCGAACAGGTAGCCGATCTCGCGGGCGCCCACGCCGATGTCACCGGCGGGCACGTCGGTGTACTCGCCGAGGTGCCGGTAGAGCTCGGTCATGAAGGACTGGCAGAAGCGCATGACCTCGGCGTCGGAGCGGCCCTTGGGGTCGAAGTCCGAACCGCCCTTGCCGCCGCCGATGGGCATCCCGGTCAGCGCGTTCTTGAACACCTGCTCGAACCCGAGGAACTTGACGATGCCGAGGTTGACCGAGGGGTGGAAGCGCAGCCCGCCCTTGTAGGGCCCCAGCGCCGAGTTGAACTCGACGCGGAAGCCGCGGTTGATCTGCACCTCCCCGGAGTCGTCCTGCCACGGCACCCGGAAGATGACCTGCCGCTCGGGCTCGCAGATCCGCTCCACGGTCTTCATCTCGGTGTACTCGCTGTGCCGGCGCAGCACGACGGCCAGCGACTCGAGGACCTCGCGGACCGCCTGGTGGAACTCCGGCTCCGCGGGGTTGCGGCGCAGCACCTCCTCGTGGATGCGCTCGACCACCGGCGGCAGGCTGTCGGTCACGGGGTCCCTCCGCTCTGCGACCGGACCCGTTCCGGATCCGCGACGGGGCCATGATGCCGGGCCGGGGACCGGCGGCCGCGAGGGGGGCCGGTCCGGTCCGGAGGCGGAACACCACGGAGGAGAGGATGTTTACATAGGTGTCCGAGGGAGGTAATCTCCAGTCACCGCTTGAGGTTCATTTCGAGCGGCGCACACACACCGGATCTCCCAGGAGGTTCCCGAGATGCTGACCGCGTACGACCCGTTCGCCGCCACGTCCGCCGCCTTCCGCGCACTGGACCAGCTCGCCGGCCGTACCGGCACCGCCCGTGCCCTGTCGGGCATGCCCATGGACGCCTACCGGGTCGGCGACAAGTTCGTCGCCCACTTCGACCTGCCCGGCGTCGACCCCGGCTCGATCGACCTGTCGATCGAGGGCACCACGCTCACCGTCAGCGCCGAGCGCTCCGTACCGCAGCTGGAGAACGCCGAGTGGGCCGTCGCCGAGCGCCCCTACGGTGCCTACACCCGCCAGCTGGTGCTGGGCCGCAGCCTCGACACCGACCGGCTCGAGGCCAGCTACCACGACGGTGTCCTGACCGTGAGCATCCCGGTCGCCGAGAAGGCGCGGGCCCGCAAGATCACCGTCACCCGCGCCGACGTGCCGACCCAGGTCGAGGGCCGGACCATCGAGCACGACAGCGAGCAGCGCGCCGTCGAGAGCTGACGGGTGCGCTGATCGGGCGACCCGCACGCGGGGCCGGGCCGGCACGGCCCGGCCCCGCGCCGTTCCCGGGACACCCCCGGCACCCACCCCCACCCGACACCCCCGGCCGACGAGGAGCCCCCCGTGAGCAGCGACGCACGGCCCGGTGCCGACGACGGCGCGCCCGGGACTCCCCGGCCACAGGACACCGCGACCGACACCGCGACCGACACCGCGACCGACGCCGTCCGCCGGCTCGACGACCCCGACTTCCCCGCGCTCACCATGAGCCAGGCCGCCGCGCTGCTGGGCGTGCAGGCGGCCTTCCTGCGCAGCCTCGACGGGTCCGGGGTGCTGCACCCGCACCGCTCCCCCGGCGGGCACCGCCGCTACTCCCGCCACCAGCTGGTGCTCGCCGCCCGTCTTCGCGGCCTGCTCGACGAGGGGCACCCGCTCGCCTCGGCCGAGGTGATCGTCGGCCTGCAGGACGAGCTCGCCGACGCGCGGGCCTCCAACGACCGGCTGCGCGACACCGTCGACCGGCTGCGCTCGGACAGCCCGGAGAGCCCAGCTCCGGACGGGGATCTGCACACCCCTGGGGGGTAGGGGTACAGTGGTGGTGTGAGCGACGCGGAGACCACCCCCGGCCACGTCCACGGCTATCTCCACCGCAAGGACGACCACCTCAAGCGGCTGCGCCGCATCGAGGGCCAGGCGCGCGGGTTGCAGCGGATGGTCGAGGACGAGAAGTACTGCATCGACATCCTCACCCAGGTCTCGGCCATGACCTCGGCGCTGCAGTCGGTGGCGCTGAGCCTGCTCGAGGAGCACCTGGCGCACTGCGTCGCCGAGGCCGTCGCCACCGGCGGCCCGGAGGCCGACGCGAAGGTCCGCGAGGCCTCCGCCGCGATCGCCCGGCTCGTCCGCTCCTGACCCGACCCTCCCGGAGGACCCCCGTGAGCACCGCCAGCTACACCGTCACCGGCATGACCTGCCAGCACTGCGTCGCCGCCGTCACCGAGGAGGTCGGCGACCTGCCCGGCGTGACCGGCGTGGAAGTCGACCTGTCCAGCGGCGGGCTGACCGTCACCAGCGAGACCCCGGTGGACGACGACGCCGTGCGCGCCGCCGTCGAGGAGGCCGGGTACGAGCTCGCCGCCCGCTGAGCCGATCCCCCCGAGGAGCACCCCCGTGCGCACCCCCGTCCGGCTCGCCGCCACGACCCTGGGCCTGACCGCGGTCCTCGGCGCCGGGTGGGGCGTCGGCGCGCTCGTGGGACCGGTGGCCGCCGCGCCGGCCGCCGCGGAGCACGCCGGGGAGGCCCCTCACGCCGAGGGCGGGCACGCCGGGGCGGTCCCGGAGGAGCCGCACGACCAGCCCGCCGGCCTGGCCGTCTCCGCCGAGGGCCACACCCTCGACCTCGCCGCCGACGCGCTGCCCGCCGGGGACGCCGTCCCGCTGTCGTTCCGCCTGCTCGGCCCCGGCGGCGCCCCGGTCACCGCGTACGAGACCGTGCACGAGCAGGACCTGCACCTCGTCGTCGTCCGCCGCGACCTGACCGGCTACCAGCACCTGCACCCGGTCCTCGCCCCCGACGGCACCTGGACGGCGACGGTCGCACTCAGCCCCGGCCCGTGGCGGGTGCTGGCCGACGCCACACCGACCGCGCGCGGCACGGGGCTGGTGCTGGGCGCCGACCTCGCCGTCGGCGGCCCGTGGGAGCCGGTGCCACCGCCCGACCCGTCGGCGACCGCCGAGGTCGACGGCTACACCGTCACCCTCGACGGCGAGCTGGTGGCCGGGCGCGAGTCGGAGGTCGTCCTCACCGTGACCCGCGACGGCGCGCCGGTGACCGACCTGCAGCCGTACCTCGGCGCGCGCGGCCACCTGGTGGCACTGCGGGCCGGGGACCTCGGCTACCTGCACGTCCACCCGACCGGCGGTGCCGGCGGTGCGGTGCGCTTCGCCGTCGAGGTGCCCGCGGCCGGCGAGCACCGGCTCTTCCTCGACTTCCGGCACGGCGACGTCGTCCGCACCGCCGTGTTCCCCGTGACCGCCCGGAGCGCCCCGTGACCACCCCCACGCAGATCGAGCTGTCGATCGGCGGCATGACCTGCGCGTCCTGCGCGGCCCGCATCGAGAAGAAGCTCAACCGGCTCGACGGCGTCACCGCGACGGTCAACTACGCCACCGAGAAGGCCCGCGTCACCTTCGGCGGCAGCGTCGTCCCCGAGGACCTCGTCGCCACCGTGGAGAAGGCCGGCTACACCGCCGCGCTGCCCGCGCCGCCGCGGGAGGACGTCCCGGAGGCCGACCCCGACGCCGCGTTGCGGCAGCGGCTCGTCGTCTCGGCGCTGCTCAGCCTGCCGGTGGTGCTGCTGGGCATGGTCCCGGCGCTGCAGTTCGAGTACTGGCAGTGGCTGTCGCTCGCGCTGGCCGCGCCGGTGGTCGTCTGGGGCGGGCTGCCCTTCCACCGCGCCGCGTGGACCAACCTGCGCCACGGCGCGGCCACCATGGACACCCTCGTCTCGCTGGGCACCGGCGCGGCGTTCCTGTGGTCGCTGTACGCGCTGTTCCTCGGCACCGCCGGCGAGCCCGGCATGACCCACGGCTTCTCCCTCGCCGTCACCCGCACCGACGGCAGCGGCGACGTCTACCTCGAGGCCGCCGCCGGGGTGACCACCTTCCTGCTGGCCGGCCGGTACGCCGAGGCCCGCGCCAAGCGCCGCGCCGGCTCGGCGCTGCGCGCCCTGCTCGAACTCGGCGCCCGCGAGGTGTCGGTGCTGCGCGGCGGCGCCGAGACCCGCGTCCCGGTCGAGCAGCTGCACGCCGGCGACCTGTTCGTCGTCCGGCCGGGCGAGCGGGTGGCCACCGACGGCGCGGTCGTCGAGGGTTCCTCGGCGGTCGACGCCTCGATGCTCACCGGCGAGTCGGTGCCGGTGGAGGTCGGCCCCGGCGACCCCGTGGTGGGCGCGACGGTCAACGCCGGCGGCCAGCTGGTCGTGCGGGCCACCCGGGTGGGCTCGGACACCCAGCTCGCGCAGATGGCCCGGCTGGTCGAGGAGGCGCAGAACGGCAAGGCCCAGGTGCAGCGCCTGGCCGACCGCGTCTCCGGCGTCTTCGTGCCCGTGGTGCTGGCGCTGGCCGCCGCCACGCTCGGGTTCTGGCTGGGCACCGGCGCGGGAATGACCGGGGCGTTCCCCGCCGCCGTCGCCGTGCTGATCATCGCCTGCCCGTGCGCGCTCGGGCTGGCCACGCCGACCGCGCTCATGGTCGGCACCGGCCGCGGCGCGCAGCTGGGCATCCTGGTGCGCGGCCCGGAGGTGCTGGAGTCCACGCGCCGGGTCGACACCGTCGTCCTCGACAAGACCGGCACCGTCACCACCGGCCGGATGAGCCTGACCGGCGTCGTCGCCGCCGACGGCGAGGACCCCGACGAGGTGCTGCGCCGGGCGGGCGCGCTCGAGGACGCCTCCGAGCACCCGATCGCCGCCGCCGTCGCCGCCGCCGCCCGCGCGCGGCTCGGTGCACTGCCCGCCGTCACCGGGTTCGGCAACGAGGCCGGGCGCGGCGTGCGCGGCGCCGTCGACGGCGTGCCCGTGGTCGTCGGGCGCCCCGCGCTGGTCGGCCCGCTGGCCCCCGAGCTGGCCGAGGCCGTGGCCGCCGCGGACGCGGCCGGCCGCACCGCGGTCGCCGTCGGCTGGGACGGCGCGGCGCGCGGCGTGCTGGTCGTCGCCGACACCGTCAAGCCGACCTCGGCCGCGGCCGTGCGGCAGTTCCGCGACCTGGGGCTGCGCCCGGTGCTGCTCACCGGCGACTCCGCCGCCGCGGCCGCCGCGGTGGCCGCGGAGGTCGGCGTCGACGACGTGGTGGCCGAGGTGCTGCCGCAGGACAAGGTCGAGGCCGTCCGGCGGCTGCAGGCGCAGGGCCGCACCGTGGCGATGGTCGGCGACGGCGTCAACGACGCGGCCGCGCTGGCCCAGGCCGACCTCGGGCTGGCCATGGGCACCGGCACCGACGTGGCGATCCAGGCCAGCGACCTCACCCTGGTGCGCGGCGACCTGCGCGCCGCGGCCGACGCCGTCCGGCTGGCCCGCCGCACGCTCGCGGTGATCAAGGGCAACCTCTTCTGGGCGTTCGCCTACAACGTCGCGGCGATCCCGCTGGCGATGGCCGGGCTGCTCAACCCGATGATCGCCGGTGCCGCGATGGCGCTGAGCTCGGTGTTCGTCGTCACCAACAGCCTGCGGCTGCGGCGGTTCGCGCCGCTGCCGGGCAACGCGAGCTCCGCCGTCCCGGACTGACCCGCGCTCAGCGGGGCCGCAGGCCCTCGAGGAGGGCGTCGACGGTCTGCACGAGCAGCGCGTCGACGTCGCCGCCGCGCAGCACGCCGCTGACCGACAGCGCGGCCACCCCGTGCAGCGCGGCCCACAGCGCCGTGGCCAGCGCGGCCGGGTCGCCGGCGCGCACCTCGCCCCGGGCCTGCGCGTCGGCGACCACCGCGTCCGGCCCGGACAGCCCCGGGCCCTCGTGCGACTCGCCGGCGGCCTTGCCCGCGAACATCAGCTCGAGCAGCGCCGGCTCCCCGGTGGCGAAGTGCACGTACGCGCGCCCCAGGGCGAGCAGCCGGGGGCGCAGCCCCGCGCCGGCGCCGGGGTCGGCGGTGGCCAGGGCGGTGTCGAGCCGCTCCCACCCGGCGCGGGCGAGCGCGGCGAGGAAGGCCTGCCGGTCGGGGAAGTGCCGGTTCGGGGCCGCGTGGCTGACGCCGAGGTCGCGGGCCAGCGCCCGCAGCGACAGGTCGGCCACCGTGCCGGTGCGCAGCTGCTGGGCCGCCCGGTCCAGCAGGGCGGCCCGCAGGTCCCCGTGGTGGTAGGGCTGCTCGGCGGTGCGCACGTCGCGGGAGCGTACTCGGAGTAGACGTTGACCACATTGTTGACGACGACTACATTCACTCGGCATGACGATCCCCTCGTTCCCGATCCCCTCCCAGGCCGGCCGCACCGCCGTGGTCACCGGCGCCACCAGCGGGCTGGGCCTGGCCACCGCCCGCGCACTCGCCGGCGCCGGCGCCCGCGTGGTGCTCGCCGTCCGCGACGTCGCCCGCGGCGAGGCGGCCGCCGCCGGCCTGCCCGGCGAGGTGGAGGCGCGGCGGCTGGACCTCGCCGACCTCGCCTCGGTGCGGGAGTTCGCCGCCGGGTGGCGCGGCCCGCTCGACCTCCTGGTCAACAACGCGGGGATCATGATGGTCCCCGAGGGCCGGACCGCCGACGGCTTCGAGCTGCAGTTCGGCACCAACCACCTGGGGCACTTCGCGCTCACCGTGCAGCTGCTCCCGCACGTCACCGACCGGGTGGTCACGGTCTCCTCGACGGCCCACCGGGTCGGCTCGATCGACCTCACGGACCTGAACTGGGAGCGCCGCGGGTACTCCCCGGAGCGGGCCTACGGCCAGTCGAAGCTGGCCAACCTGCTGTTCACCCTGGAGCTGCAGCGCCGGCTGACCGCGGCCGGCTCACCGGTGCGCGCGATGGCGGCCCACCCGGGCTGGTCGGCGACCAACCTGCAGGGCCGGACCGGGAACCGGGTCAAGCACGCGGTGATGGCGCTGGGCAACCGCGTGATCGCGCAGTCGGCCGCGCGGGGCGCGCTGCCCACGCTGTTCGTGGCCACCGCGGACCTCCCCGGCGGCAGCTACGCCGGCCCGGACGGCGCCTTCGAGGTCCGCGGCGAGCCGACGCTGGTCGGGCGCACCCGCGCGGCCAGCGACCCCGACCTCGCCGCCCGGCTGTGGGCGGCCTCGGCCGAGCTCACCGGCGTCGACCTCCCCGCCGTCCTGCCCGCCGCCGTCTGAGCACGTCCGCGGCCGTGGCCGGCCCACCCCCCCCCCCCCGCCGGGGGGGGGCGGGGGCGTGGTGCCTCCGTCGGCCGGGCCTGTGGGCCGGGGGGGGGGGGGGGGCGGG